>JAKSMZ010000099.1 GCA_024400355.1 Bacteroidales bacterium | reverse complement strand
ACTAACAACTAAAAAAAACTCTCCTCTCTATAAAATTATTCGTATCTTTGCACCCTGACATTTTGCATGTCGTTAAAAACTTGTGAAATTCAAATAATATCAATCTAATACGTTACAAAATGAAAAAATTCTACTTGTTAATCACAATGTTGGCTTTCAGCTTCTTCGGCTTGAAGGCCCAGGTGGAGGCACCGGAAGACCTCCACGTTTCACCGACAGGCTGGGCACAGTGGACCAGCAGTGCAACCATCGAGCAGCCGGAATACGGCGAGACATTCTTTTACCCCTTCAATTTACCTACTCTCGCCGGCTGGACTTTGATTGACGGCAATAATGACGGCAGAAACTGGGTGGTCGGTTATGACCCGTTCGGAGGAGTTGGCGAATATTGCGCCTCATCAGCGTCAACAGACGGTTACACGTCATTCGGCACCGACGACTACTTGGTCTCACCACAGGTGCTCATCGGCAAGAAATCAGTCTTTACCTACGAAATCACGAGCCACTGGTCAAGCCCGCGCGACCACTACGGCATCGCCATCTCAACGGGAAGCCCGACAGATCCTGACGACTTCACCGTCATTTTCCACGGAGTCGCGGCACACGGATGGCAGACAAAGACCATCGACCTCGGCGAATATGCAGGCCGTTACGTCTATATCGCAATACGTCACTATGATGCCGACGGCTTCAAGCTTGACCTCAAGAACGTCGCACTCGGAAATGACTCAAAGAGAGACTTCATCGGCTTCAACATCAAACTCAACGATGAAGTCGTGGCACAGAACGTCGCCGACTGCTACTATCAGTTTGAGACAGGCAGCCTCGCTGAAGGACAGACATATACCACTTCTGTCCAGGCCGTCTTCGATGAAGGTCAGAGCGACTGGACATCATACGAGTGGACATACTCGTCATGCGACAACTTCGAAGGCTATGAGACCGTTGATGTCGAGAACATCGGCAACAACGTGCTGGTCTCATGGGAGAACGAGGAGCTTGACGGAACATATCTGTATTACGATGACGGCACCAACGAGGAAGGCATCGGCCTCGGTGCAGGCACCCCGATCTATTGGGCCATCCACATCCCGGCAACAAGTCTCGTACCTTATATCAATTACAGAGCCACAGGCATTGCGATGTACGACTATGAGGGACACCGCGGCAAGATCATGATATATCAGGGCGATGAGACAACACCAGAGAACCTGCTTTACACCCAGAACTATCTGACAAAAGGCTGCGGCCAGTATATCGACATCCCGTTTGACGAATATGTCGCCATCGACAACACAAGAGGCATTTGGTTCGTGATGCTCAGCCTCACCGGCACTTATCCGGCTCCTATCGGTCCGAACACCGGCGACCCGTACGGACGTCTCTATTCCGACAACGGCACTGACTGGTACGACCTTGCCGCCAACGGAGCAGACAACTCGTTTAACCTGCGCGGTTACATCGAAGAGAACAACGGTGTCATCGGCACAATGGTGTTCAAGAACGGAGCCTGCCTGACACCGAAACCCGTCCACGGCAACATTTTCGTCGATGGCGGCTCAAAGACCGATTATGAATACTGCATCAGAAAAGTCTATTCATCAGATGTCAACGACCCTGAGAGATTCGCGATGTCATGCCCGACATGCGCCACGATACAGGATGTCGCCGAGGTGACGGAGAACGTCATCGGCGTTTATCCTAACCCTGCATCGGAGACAATCACCATCAAGGGCGTTGAAGTCGGGAATGTCGTGATTTACAACTCACTCGGCCAGATTGTCGATGTGCTTGGCGCGACACAGAACGTTGATGTCAGAAATTACACATCAGGCATTTACATGATGGTCATCAACGGAGACGAGAAAGTGAGATTTGTTGTCAGATAAGGGAAAAGAGATAGTGTTAAGTTTTGAGAGTTAAGGGTGGATTTTCACTCTTAACTCTTTTTTTAAACTAAAAAACTCCACTCTCAATTCTGGCTTCTCGCCCTGCTCTTGTTCACCAGAACCACGCCGGTGAAGACGAGAACCGCCGCCACGACCTTCTGCCAGCTCAGACGGTCCATCCCCATCAGAATCCCAACTACTGTCGCGATGATCGGCTGCAGGTAACCGTAAAGGCTTATCACCGTGGGCCGCAGCGTCTTCTGCCCTATCGGTATCAGGAAATACGCGATGAACGTCGAGAAAAGTATTATGAAGCCAAGCTCATAAAGATACCTCGCCGGCATGACGGTCATGTCGAGACGCACCAGCTCCCTGATGTCGAACGGGATGGCGACGACAGCCGAGAACAGGAACATCCATTTCATAAATGTTATCACATTATATTTTGAAATGAGCGGTTTGAATATTCCGAGATAACAGGCGAAGAAAAGCGAATTTAACACCGTGAGGACTATTCCGAGCGGCTTCGTCTCGGTTACGCCTCCGCTTACGGCTCTTACCGTATTCAGAATCAGGAAGATGATACCGCAGAAACTCATCACGACGCCACCAGCTTTCTTAAGCGTAATCGGCTCTTTCAACACTATCGCCGCGACGAACATTGTGAAAATGGGCGTTATCGCATTGATGATTGAGATGTCAAGCGGCGTCGCCACGGTACTCGCCTTCAGGAAGGTGAGCTGCGTGAAGAAAAGACCGAGCATCGACGCGCAGAAGATCTTCGGGAAGTCTTTTGGCTCGACTTTCTCCTTCGGCATAAACTGCGACACAAGCCAGAAAAGCAGTGTCGCGCCCGCCGCCCTGAAACAGAAAAGCCCTAAAGGTGAGATGAATGCGAGATTCGACAGGTCTCTGCACACTATGATGTTGAACCCGAAAATTGTATATGCGCCGAAACACGCGAGATGCCCGAAAACCTTTTTCATTCTAAATTTTTTCGCGCAAAATTACTAATTATTTGAATGCATGATTATCAAAAAACGAGTATCTTTGCATTTCAAAATTGGATTAAAAAACATTTGACATGAGCAAGAGAGAGACTCCAATACTGCTTCTCACAGGATACCTCGGAAGCGGCAAGACCACTTTGGTCAACAACATCCTTTCGAACAGGAAAGGCATCAAGTTTGCAGTGATAGTCAATGATATAGGCGAAGTGAACATCGACGCGACCCTCATCCAGAAAGGCGGCGTGGTGGGCAAGAAAGACGAAAGCCTCGTGGCACTTCAGAACGGCTGCATCTGCTGCACGCTGAAGATGGACCTCATCCAGCAGATCACCGACATCATCAAGATGGGACGCTTCGACTACATCGTCATCGAAGCCAGCGGCATCTGCGAGCCAGAACCTATCGCACGCACAATCAGCAGCATACCACAGATGGGACGCGAATACACCAAGTACGGTGATGCCCGACTCGACTGCATCGTCACCGTCGTTGACGCACTCAGAATGCAAAGCGAGTTCGGCTGCGGCGACAAACTCCAACGCGAAAACATTGATGAAGAAGACATCGAGAACCTCATCATACAGCAGATTGAGTTCTGCAACATTGTGCTTCTCAACAAGGTCTCCGACGTGAAACCCGAAGAGCTTGCACGCATCAAGCTGATAATCAAGAATCTGCAGCCTGATGCCGAAATCATCGAATGCGACTACGGACAGATTGAACTCGACAAGATACTTGAGACATATATGTTCGACTACAACCAGGTGGCTGGGTCGGCCGGGTGGATCAAGATCATTGAGGGCAGAGACCACGAAGATGAGCATCATGAATCGCACGAAGATGAACATCACCATCATCATCATGACCATGAAAATGAAGAAGAAGGCGAGGCTGAGGAGTACGGAATAGGCACTTTCGTGTATTTCGCACGCAAGCCGTTCGACACGCTGAAGTTCAACGATTATGTGTTGAACAAATGGCCGAAGAGCATCATCCGCGCGAAAGGCCTTTGCTATTTCGCTGACAATCAGGATATGTCGTACATTTTCGAACAGGCTGGCGTACAGAAGAAACTGTCGGAGGCAGGCTATTGGTTCGCCACAGCTTCAAAGGAGGAGCTTGAGCAGATGGCACGTCAAGACCCGTCAATCCTCAACGACTGGGACGAAGAATACGGCGACCGTATGGAAAAAATCGTGTTAATCGGCCAGAAGATGGATAAAGAACAGATTACCAGAGACTTAGACAACTGTCTGTTTTAGGTGATTAGGTTTTAGGTGATTAGGTTTT
>JAKSMZ010000098.1 GCA_024400355.1 Bacteroidales bacterium | reverse complement strand
TGCAAAAATACATTTTTTCCCGAACTTCAACCAATCGTTTCACAAAATTTTTTCACCTTTATTAATATGCTGCCATTTCAAATTTTTCGTACCTTTGCCGCTCCAAATCTAATCATCAAATGATCACATCTGAAAGCCAGAAAGAATTATGTAAGAGGATTGATGCCTTGAGGAGGTATCTTTGACATCGACACGAAGTTGTCGCAAATAGCTGAATTAGAAGAACAAACGAAAGCCGACGGCTTCTGGGACGACCCGAAGAACGGCAAAGTCATCATGCGCAAGATGCGCGACATCAAGAGCTGGGTCACAGCTTACGACGACATCGTGAAGGCCAACGACGACCTCGGCGTGCTGTACGACTTCGCCAAGGAAGGCGAAGCGACGGAAGAGGAAGTCGATGCGCAATACGACCTGACAATAAAACTGGTGGATGAACTCGAGTTCCGCAACATGCTTCATGAAGAGGCCGACTCGATGAGCTGCGTGCTGAAAATCAACGCTGGGGCGGGCGGCACAGAGTCGCAGGACTGGGCGGAGATGCTCATGCGTATGTATATGCGCTATGCCGAAGCCCATGGATATAAGGTACGCGTCAGCAACATCCTCGACGGCGACGATGCCGGCATCAAGTCGGTGACAATGGAGATCGACGGCGACTATGCCTACGGTTACCTCAAGGGCGAGAACGGAGTGCACCGCCTCGTGCGCGTCTCCCCGTTCAACGCACAGGGCAAACGCATGACCTCGTTCAGCTCGGTGTTCGTGTCACCGCTCATCGACGACACAATAGAGATTGTCATCGAACAGTCACGGCTCTCGTGGGACACATTCCGCAGCGGCGGCGCGGGCGGACAAAACGTCAACAAGGTGGAGTCAGGCGTCAGACTCCGTTATCAATACAAAGACCCGTACGACGGCCATGAGGAGGAAATCCTCATCGAAAACACAGAGTCGCGCGACCAACCTAAAAACAAGGAGAACGCTCTCCGTCTCCTGAAGTCACAGCTGTATGACAAGGAGTTACAACATCGCATGGAAGAGAAAAACAAGATTGAGGCGAACAAGAAAAAGATTGAATGGGGTTCGCAGATACGCTCCTACGTCTTCGACGACCGTCGCGTCAAAGACCACCGCACCAACTACCAGACCAGCAACGTGCAGGGTGTCATGGACGGAAAGATCGACGAGTTCATCAAGGCATACCTGATGGAGTTCGGACAGAAGTAGTTAAAAGTTAAGAGAGGAGAGTTAAGAGAGAATGGTTAAGAGGATTGAGAGAACCGCGTAGCGGTTCCATATCCATAGAATCATAAACGTTGATTAACATTATATTCGAAATTTGAATTTTGAAAAATGATTACATTCATTATTGCATTGATTGCGTTGGTTTTGGGTTACATTTTCTACGGGAGGTACATCGGGAAGTTGTTTGATGTTGATCCGAAGCGGCCGACCCCCGTCATGACAAAGGCCGATGGCATGGATTATGTGCCGATGCCGACGTGGAAGGTGTTCATGATACAGTTCCTCAACATCGCGGGTCTCGGCCCAGTTTTTGGTGCCATCATGGGCGCGCAGTTTGGCACGGCGTCGTATCTATGGATTGTTTTCGGCACGATTTTCGCCGGTGCGGTCCACGATTTCTCTTCAGGAATGATGTCAATAAGACGTGGCGGCGAGAGTCTCCCGCAACTCATCGGACGTTATCTCGGGGAAAGGGTCAATGGCATAATGTTGGTTTTCACCCTAATCCTTCTCATCCTTGCCGGGACAGTCTTCGTGTCGCAGCCCGCGCAAATCATCGTCGGCACTTTTGAAGGACAGGCCGCTTACGAGAAGATCGCCAACGACACCATCATCGATGAAAGCACCCGTATCAACCAGCTTACCGATTATGACGTCAGGGTTGTTGAGACCCAAGACTCAAGCACCGGTCAGGTGACGCTGTCAAGCGACAAGCCCGACCATGTCCCATTCTACAAGAACATCTATTTCTGGATCATTTTGATATTCGCGTATTATCTCGCCGCAACGCTGTTTCCAATCAACACAATCATCGGAAGGATCTATCCGATTTTCGCCATCGCTTTGCTGTTCATGGCGATAAGTCTCATGTTTGTGTTGCTTGCGCGATGGCCCGACCTGCCGGAAATGTGGAACGGTTTCGGGACAAAGTTCGACCCTGCACCTATCTTCCCAATGATGTTTGTGTCGATTGCTTGTGGTGCCATCAGCGGTTTCCATGCGACACAGTCGCCGATGATGGCGAGATGTCTGAAGAACGAGAAGCACGCGCGTCCGGTATTCTACGGCGCGATGGTGGCTGAAGGCATCGTGGCACTTATATGGGCTGCCGCAGCGACGTCATTCTTTCAGGAACACGGCCCGACCTACACCACCGTCGTCAACGGCGTGCCACAGGAGGTGGGCTATGGTGCCGGCGCGATTGTCAACTTTATCTGCCACAACTGGCTCGGCAGACTCGGCGGCGTACTCGCTGTCCTCGGTGTCGTGTTCGCGCCTATTTCTTCCGGCGACACGGCGTTGCGTGCGGCACGTCTGATTGTCGCCGACGCCTTGCATGTCGAACAGAAAAATTTCAAGAACCGTATGCTTATCAGTATGATTATCTTTGCGGTATGCGCTGGCTTCCTGATGTTTATGATGAACGACCCAGCCAACTTCGGCGTGATATGGCGTTACTTCGCATGGAGCAACCAGGTGATGGCGGCTATTACCTTGTGGGCGATCACCGTTTATCTTACAACGAAACGCAAGAATTATTTTGTCACCCTCATCCCGGCAATGTTCATGTCGGTGGTCACGATGATGTTTATCCTTGAAGCACCTTCGGGCGCATACGTCGCAGGCAAAGGCATAGCTCCGGGATTGGCACTGGCAGTCGCCATCCTTGTCACCATCGGATTCGTGTCAGCTTTCTATTTGTGGAAAAACGGAAAAATAGATGCCGGCCCGAAGATTGAAGACCTCCCGAAATTGAATAGTCCAAAGGTCAAAGATAAATAGATGACTCTCAACGACGCGACACGCCTGTTCATCGAGACTCATCTTCACGATGACACACGTCAGCTGGCACTGAAGAAGACACCAGCTGACGTTGACAAATTATTGGCACTCAGCCAGATAGAGGCGCGACAGATACTATCGAAGAAGGTGCCGTCATGGGCATCAAACCCCGACTTGCTATTTCCGAAACACCTGTCTTTAGAACAGTGTTCCTCGGAACTGACGGCAAAATATAAGGCAAAAATCGTAGAGACGCACTGCAATGCGTCTCAAGCCATTTCTGCCGATGATTCGGGCACATACGGCCTGCCCACCACATTCATTGATCTGACAGGCGGTTTGGGAATTGATTCGTGTTTCCTTTCGGGAAATTTCCAGAATGCGTATTATGTTGAGAACCAGAAGGAACTGTGCGAATTGGCAGAAAACAACTTCCGCATACTCGGCAGAAGAATAAACGTCATAAACACCGATGCCGAGTCATTTCTGAAAAATCATCCGTGTGGCTCGTGCAATTCGTGGTTTATCTTCGTGGACCCCGCCCGCCGCGACGCCTTCAACCGCAAGATGGTCTCGCTTCACGACTGCAGCCCCGATGTGGTGGAACTTCAGGAAAAAATGCTTGAGGTTGCGGAACACATCTTGATAAAAGCCTCGCCGATGCTTGACATTTCGTTGATATGCAATGAGTTGAAAAACATCAAAGAGATTCATATTGTCTCGGTGAAGAACGAATGCAAGGAGATTCTTATTTTGCTTGAGCGTGGTTTTGAGAGTAAGATAAAGTTCGTTTGCGTTAATTTAAGACAGGATGAACAAGATTCACAAGATGAGTTTTGCTGTTATGAAGACGATGAAAAAAATGCCGTTCCGACTTTTGCCGACACAATAAGAAAATATCTCTACGAGCCGAACTCATCGTTGATGAAAGCCGGTGTATTCAAACTCGTTTCGCAAAATTTTAAGATTGATAAACTACACATAAACAGTCATTTATACACTTCAGACGAACTGATTTACGATTTTCCCGGACGCGTCTTTGAAGTTGTCGGTTTTTCCAGTTTCGATAAGAAAGTGAGGAAGGGACTACTTGAAGATATTACGAAAGCCTCTGTCGCCACACGAAATTTCCCGTTGAGTGCCAACGACTTGCGGAAAAGTCTCGGCCTTCAGGAAAGCGACGACACCTTCGTCTTCGGCACAACGATGAGAGGCGAGAAAAAAGT
>JAKSMZ010000097.1 GCA_024400355.1 Bacteroidales bacterium | reverse complement strand
CCGCCCGCCTCACCGTGGGCGTGAAGCCCGACGGCCAGCTGGTGCAGTACTGCATCACGGCATCAACGAACCTGACAGGGAAAGGAGGCTTGGCATGAAACAGAAGGAATTCGACATCGAGATGATGAAGCTCGACATAGAGCTTAACCGTAAACTCGAAACAAAGAACGCCGCCATTGATGTTTTGAGACAAAACATCGCAAGAAAAAATGACGAAATCTGTGATTCCTACAGGAAAATCCGCGAAATGGAGCAAGCCGTCCGCGACCTGGAAGCCGTCAAGCGCCAGTACAGAATGGACACCAACTTGAAGCGTCTCGAACTGAAGCAACAACTTGACGAGGAAGGAGGCGAGGAATGACACGCACCGAGATGATAACGCGCCTTTACGAAATGGTGGCTGAAATGGAAAAGATGAAGCAACTTGATTTTCTTGATGCCGACGAAAAGCATTGTATTACTGAAATTAGCAGTGCCATATACTTGCTGTATATCGCCATGCAGCATTGATAGGGGAAACAGCTTCACTAAGCCTCGCCCGAAAGGGCGGGGCTTGGCTATCTGGCAATTGCCGGAGCGGAACTTCACGTTCCCTTTGCCTGAGAATGCGGAATTTTAAAAATTTTTTATGGCATATTTCGCAAAATCGGGGGGGCGATTGCCATCGAACCGATAGGGCGGCGCAGGGTCTTCCGACAGAAAAAAACTCCTAAACTCGTTTTTTGATACTTGTTTCCTCTGACTGATAAAAAGTTGTGGTTTTGAAAATGGTACTCGGCCAATATCAAAAAAACGCCGCTTCGCGGCACTTCTAAGGTCGTTTGCGAAGCGGCGTTTTTTGTCACTGATGGCGAAAACCATAGATGTATTTTTGTGCAAAATTCAAACTATGATACATAGAAGCAAAATTTTTGAAATTGTGGAAACCCTCGGCGAGTTCTCGTTGAGGTGGATAGCCAAAACAGGTAATTTCGTCAATATCGACGATGCCGTGTTCATGTCGTCATACATAACCGAAGATGAAGACCTGATGATTAGGGTGAGATGCAAGAAATCGGGGGAAATCCGCGAGGCATCGGTAAACCACATCACGGAAATCAACGGAGAGGAGGTGATAGCATGATCGAAAAGAAAGACGGCCTTTTCTGGCTGAGTGATGATGTGTGCTACGCCAAGGAAGCACAAGCAGTGCTGATGATGCAAAGCCCTGTGTCGAATTACTTCAACGAGCAGTCGATGCTTCTGCCTGTGTTCCATGGCGGATTCAAGATAGCTCCGTGGGGTGCAAACAACATGCTGCCACAGCGCGTGATGCAGCAGATTGACAAGGTTGAAATCGTCGGATCTAACGCCGACTTCAACTGGAAGGTGCCTTACGGATGCGGCCCAAAGCTGGTGAAACTTGTTTACTCTGACAATCCGGACGAGATTGTGAAGGACAGGGATGGGAAGGTGATAGGCGGCAAGGTCGTCGGAAAACTGGACATATTCGGCGGCAAGGAATACGAGTGGTGCGAGCGTAACGACATCGACCTGTATCTACAGGAGGTGCTGACCGACCTGTCGTATTTCCACAATGCCTTCGCCGTGATGCTTCCGTCGTCCGACCGCAATGAAATCTACACCTTGCGCCACCGCGAAGCCATGTTCAGCCGCTGGAGCCTTGATGAGAACGACCAGATTGACCGCCACCTTTACAGCGCATTATGGGACCAGTCGCCAACGGAGAAAGACATTGAGGATTCATACGTCATAGATGAGTATGATGCCATCAACGACATCCGGCAGACGATGCAGACGACCAATGAGCTGCGTATGGTTTACCCGATTTTCATGCCGTCACCGGGAAGGCCGTACTATTCCTATCCGAACTGGTGGTCGATTTTCCGCTCAGGGTGGTTCGACAACATCGCAAGCATTCCTTCGCTGAAGAAGGCGATTCTGAAGCACAATCTTGGCGTGAAGCACATCATATACATTTCGCCGAAATATTTCGATGAAAAGGCTGTGACCATGGGCGTTGACCCTAACGACATAAAGGCTGCAACCGAACTGAAGCAGACGCTTATCGACGAAATCAACAACACGCTTTCGGGCGAGGAAAACGCCGGAAAGGCGTTGGCTTCGCTGGCAAGGCTCACGCCGTCGGGCAATGGCGCGGTGCTTGAAAAGTACTTCACCATTGAAAAGATTGACAACGATGTGAACGGCGGCGAGTACATCACCGATTATGAAACAGGAGCCAACATCATCAGTTATGCCATGGAAGTACACCCGAGTTTGATTGGAGCCACACCAGGCAAGAATTCAAATTCGCTTTCGGGGTCGAACCAGCGCGAGTTGTTCCTGATGAAGCAGGCTCTTTCGATGCCTATGGTGGCTCGTGCGCTCCGTCCGTTCAATGCGGTGAAGAAAATTAACGGCTGGCAGGACGACCTGACCATTGCCGTTCCTGAATATGTGTTCACGACCTTGGATGAAGCCAAGTCGGGAAAGAAAGAATCTGAAAACAACGTTGCAAGATGATAGTAAACAACTTAAACGAAGCGCGGGTTTACCTGCCATCGGTGAATGTCCGCGTCGATTCGAACCGCTTTGAGGACTTTTTCCGCAAGGCTCAGGAATATGTGGTGTCGAAGCTGCTTGGAAGCGACATGGAAACCTTGCTCGAAACGCCAGTCCCGCAGGGTGAGGAAGACCCTCACGCTGTGCTTCGCCGGATGGCGGCCAGGCTGATTTCGGAGCACGCCTATCTGAAGGCTGCCCCTGAAATGGATCTGCAGCTGTCGGAAGCGGGGTTCGTGGTGCAAAGCAACGACTCGGTGTCGCCAGCATCGGTGCAAAGGGTTGACCGCCTCATTGCTTCGTTAGACAACCGCATCGCCGATGACAGCGACGCACTCGTCCGTTTCCTGCTGAAAACATCAGGAGAGGGCGGACAATATGAGAGCTGGCGCACATCGAACCAGTTCATCCGCCTGACATCGGCCTTCGTGCCTTGTTTTTCGCTGATGAATGGTTACGCATGTCGGCCAATCGACATGAAATGGACTGATTTCATCGAAAAGGCAAGCATGATGGCAACCGGATTGAAAGCAGTCGCGTCGAGTTATGTTTCAGAGGAACAAATAGACGCGCTGCTTGAACTGTACCGCGACAATGGGCTTATGCCATCACAGCAAAAGGCCGTAACGGAACTTCGTGGCGTCGGCATTTCGTATGTTCTCGGAGACATTGACGGGGCACGCGCAGCCGCCATCCGCGCACGCAGGATAATGGTCCTTAACATTGCCGATTTCCCTGCCTTCAAGCATTCACAGGCGTTTGACACGCCTGGCATAAAATTCGGTAATGGAACAATCGCTAATGGCTTATGAATGACAGAATAGACTTGAAAGCCCCGAAACGCTGGAAGGACTTGACGCTTGACCAGCTTCGCGCCGTGGCTGAAACGATGCGCCTGACCCTCACCCGCGAGGAAGTGCTGTTTGTGCTTTTCTGCCGATTCTGCAAGGTGAAAAAAGTGATTGCCACTGTGCGACATATCGACAAGAAAGAAGGTTTTGACTTGTTTGAAGACGAAAACGGCAAAAGATTCACTCTCGATACATGGCAGATAGCCGATTTCTGCAAGCGTCTTGAATTTGTCTTGGACGAAACGCCATGTGACATTGCGAACCCTACCACGATAGACCGTCACCTGATGAAGGCCACTTTCGGACAGTATTTCCGTGCCAACGACTTGCTTACGGAATGTTCGTCGCGTCAGGATGATTATCTCCCCGGGCAAATGAAACAGGCACTGGAAATCCTTGGCGATTCGGGAACCGACTGCAACGACATGGCCACCTACGGCATGGTGCTGCTGTGGTGGCATGGCGTGACGGAAGTGTTCCGCTTGCGTTACCCGAATGTTTTCCAGCAGGACGATGGCGAATCGAAGAAGGTGTCGTCGTTCGATACGCTGCAAAACATCTATCTGATGCTGAACGACGATGACCCGACTAAGAATGCCGAACTGAACGACTGCAACGTGCATGACGTGTTTTCGGCATTGGATAACAAGATACGCAAGATGAAGATTGAAGCCGAACAACTGAAGAAATTGAAATGATGAAAAACCACGAGATATGGCACACATGCAGCCAGTGCGGTGAGGAATACGACGAAAGGGAACACTGGTCCCATTGTCCTCATTGCGGACACAACGAGGAAAGCGTAAAACAGTGATTGATTTTGTCACTCTGATTAAAATGGCAATTGCCATCTTTGC
>JAKSMZ010000096.1 GCA_024400355.1 Bacteroidales bacterium | reverse complement strand
CTGAAGAGTTTCTGGTATTCCGATGTCGAGAAACAGCGGCAGTTTGATGAGTTCAGCGAGAACACCATTTCCAACTTTCACATTCCATACGGCGTGTCGCCCAACGTCATGATAAACGGAAAGCGGTATGTCGTGCCGATGGTGATTGAGGAGAGCAGCGTTGTCGCGGCGGCCTCGGCCGCCGCGAAATTCTGGGGCGACCGTGGCGGATTTCATGCCGAAGTGATTGACACTCAGAAAGTCGGACAGGTGCATTTCTGCTATAAAGGCAAAAAAGAAACACTCTTCTCTTTCCTTCCGGATATAAAACAGACACTGCGTGACGCAACAAAGTCACTCACGGAGAAAATGGAGAAACGCGGCGGCGGAATCATTGACATACAATTAGTTGACTTCACCGACAAACTGCCCGACTATTACCAGCTCCGTGTCACCTTCGGCACCTGCGACTCAATGGGCGCTAATTTCATAAACTCGTGCCTCGAGACTTTCGCACATGCCCTGCAAGACTTTTTCCTCCGGCAGAACCAACTGCCTGAGAATGAACGTCATGTGGAGATCGTGATGTCGATTTTATCAAATTACACACCTGAATGCCGCGTGAAAGTCTGGGTCGAATGCCCGCTCTACGACCTCGACGGCGTCGATGAACACCTTGACGGCAAGGCGTTTGCGGAGAAATTCAAGAAGGCTGTTGACATCGCACATATCGACGTGTACCGCGCCACAACACACAATAAAGGTATTTATAACGGCATCGACGCTGTCGTCATCGCCACAGGCAACGACTTCCGCGCCACAGAAGCAGCCGGTCATTCTTACGCCGCACGCAACGGACAATACGAGTCGTTGTCATCGGTAGAGATAAACGACGGAATGTTCAAGTTTATGCTTGAAGTGCCAATGGCCCTCGGGACCGTCGGCGGCTTGACTTCCCTGCATCCTTTAGCCAAGGAATCTCTTGAGCTTCTCGGCAACCCTTCGGCCCCAGAACTCATGATGATCGCCGCCACAATGGGACTTGCAAACAACTATGCTGCCGTCAAATCGCTGACAACCAAAGGAATACAACAAGGTCACATGAAGATGCACCTCGCAAACATACTTAATCAGATGAACGCCACCGATGAAGAAAAAGCCGCGGCTCTTGTGCATTTCAAAAACGTCACCGTGACATACGCTGGAGTAGAGGAGTTTCTGAAAGAGATTAGGAGATTAGGTAATTAGGAGTTTGAGGAGATTGAGGTGGTTGGGAGTTTCTAGTATAAAACTTGTGCAACTTGTGTTACAAACTCGTGCAACTTGTGTTAAATAATATGTCAAAATTCAGAGCTAACGGAAAATTTCTGCTTACCGGCGAGTATCTCGTCCTTCAAGGTGCTTTGGCTCTGGCTTTACCTTTGAAACTTGGTCAGACTCTCGAAGTCAACACATTGAATATCAACAACGGCGTCATCCATTGGGACGCTTTCACCCCAAAAGGCCTCTGGTTTTCGGCGATGCTCAACAAAAGCGATCTCACCGTCCGCGCATCTGATGACATGGAAAAAGCCGAGATGCTGAGCAAAATCTTTCAGGTTGTTAAATCATTGAATCCTAATATCTTACAAGAAGACTGCGATTATTCCTTCACCACTCATCTTGAATTTGACAAAGAATGGGGTCTTGGCAGCAGCTCAACACTCATTTCCTGTCTCTCACAATGGGCATGTGTCAATCCATACGAAGTTTTGAAAAGGACAATGGGCGGCTCGGGATATGACATCGCTTGTGCAACAGCGTGTAAACCAATACTTTATCGTTTAGAAAACGGCAACCCTGTTGTTGAGGAAATTGATTTCAGACCTGAATTTTCAGACAAGCTGTTCTTTGTTTATCAGAATCACAAGCAGAGTTCGGGAAAGGAGGTGAAGTCGTTCAAGGAAAGACTTAAAACCAACGATTTTTCAAGAGAAATAAGAGAAATTTCGGTCATGTCCGATGTTTTGTCAGGCCCGTGTCTTGCCGGCTTTGACGACTTCTGCGCCATCATGGAGCATCATGAAGAAGTTGTGGGAAAGTGCATTTGTCAGAATCCGTTGAAGAGTCAATTCAAAGATTTTCAAGGCGTTATAAAATCACTTGGTGCCTGGGGCGGCGACTTTTTCCTTGCGGCGACGAAACTTCCTGAAACGGAAGTCAGGAGATATTTTGAAGAAAAAGGCCTGACGACTGTCTTCAGATTTGATGAGATGGTTATTTGATTAAATTTTTTTCTTGTAAATAACCGTCATCTCTCCAATCGGCGTCATCACCTTTGAGGTGATTTCCCCGTTTTCCAACGTCCCGATTTTCATGTTTTCAATAAAAATGTCGTTGCCGTTAATATGATAGAGATAGTCGCCGTTCATATCGACCATTATAATATTGACGATGCTGTCATTCCTGAAAATCAATGAGTTATTCATCTCCTGCTCGCCAATCTGCTGAATCATCTCCGGCGTGTTACGCCTCTCGTCAAAGCCTAACGAGACTTTCTCGACTGTCCACTTTCCGATGATTGTGTCGGGACGTGAACAGGCGGTAAGGAAAAACAAGGTTATTATGAATATTATTTTTTTCATTGGATAAAAGTTAAGAGTTAAAAGTTAAAAGAGAACCAGCGTGGCATCGCCTCTTTTAACTTTTAACTTTCTGCTTTTAACTAAAATAATCCGGGAATTCTGATCCATTCGCGTGCTTCGGCGCATGTTGCCTCGACTTCCGCCACCGTTTTCGGTATCGGGCGGCCGAGGATGCGGTTGCCTGTCTCGGTGATGAGCAGGTCGTCTTCGATGCGTATTCCGCCGAAGTCCTTGAATGTCTCGAGCTTGTCGTAGTTGATGAAGTCCTTGTGTTTGCCTTGTGACTTCCAGATGTCGATGAGTGTCGGGATGAAATAGATTCCTGGCTCATCGGTGACGACGAAGCCCGGTTTCAGGGTCTTGCCGCAGCGGAGGCAGCTGAAGCCTTCCTTCATCGTGCGTGGGGTCTGTCTGTTGTAGCCGACATTCGTCTCGCCGAGACCTTCCATGTCATGGACATCCATGCCGAGCATGTGGCCGAGGCCGTGAGGCTGGAAGAGGTAGTGTGCGCCTGCTTCGAGTGCGTCGTCGGTGCTGCCTTTCATGAGGCCGATGCCTTTGAGACCTTCGATGAGCGTGCGTGCCGCGAGTCTGTGCATCTCCATGTATTCAATGCCCGGACGCGTGTTCTTCGCCACCTCGGTGTTGGCTTTCAGGACTATCTCATATACGTCACGCTGGCGGGCGTTGAACTTGCCGCCGACAGGTGTAGTGCGCGTGAAGTCGCTGTCAAGGTAGTTGCCTGTCTCAGCGCCGCAGTCGCATACCATCATGCGGCCTTCTTTCAGCACGTTGCCGTGGTTGTGGTTGTGCAGCGTCTGGCCGTCCATGCTGACGATGTTCGGGAACGAGATGGTGCCGCCGCGTGCGATGGCGATGCCCTCGATCGTTCCGCTGATCTCCTGCTCGATGACGCCCGGCTTGCACATCTTCATGGCTGTGGTGTGCATGTAATATGCAGTCACCGCCGCGTATTCCATCTCTTCAATCTCTGTCTGGCTCTTGATCTCGCGGAGGCTCACGATTGCTTCAATGAGCTGCTGGCTCACGTATTTCTCAACCTCACACGTGCAGACGTCCATGTAATTCGCGATCTTGATGGTCATGTCGCCGCGATATGTCGGGGTGATGTGAACCTGACGGCCTTTCTCAATGGCTGTGCGGATGTATTCCGGGAAACGGTTGATGTCGCGGCAGTCTTTGATGCCAATCATGTCGCCCTGCTCCTGCAATGACGGAAGCGGTCCGCACCAGATGACATCGTCAATGGTGACCTCCTGTCCGAAGAGGATTTCCTCTCCTGTCTCAAAATCTATAACTCCAACCAAGTCAGGGTGATTAAGTCCGAAGAAATATGAGAAATTACTGTCTTGACGGTAATGGTAAGTGTTGTCAGGGTAATTCATTGCAGCCTCGTCATTGGCGACGAAGACAGCCAAGCCTTTATTCATCAGCTTCTTCAACGCCTCTCTGTGACCGGCGTAAAACTCTTTGGTAAACATGATATTTATTTTTTATTCGATTTAACAATAGGTTAATATAGTTTCGTCAACTCGTCAATTTCTACCGGCAAATCGCCGAAAAGGTTAACAGGCTCATTGTCAGTGATTAAGATGTCGTCTTCAAGTCTGATTCCGATGCCTTCCTCGCGGATATAGATGCCAGGCTCGCACGAAAGCACCATGCCCGCCCTGAACGGCTCGTA
>JAKSMZ010000095.1 GCA_024400355.1 Bacteroidales bacterium | reverse complement strand
AACCCCGAGCCTACACGAGACCCGGGGGAAATTATTAACACCATAAAAATCAAAAAAAAAAGCGGAGAGAAAGGGATTCGAACCCTTGGAACGCAATGCGTTCAACGGTTTTCGAGACCGCCCCGATCGACCACTCCGGCATCTCTCCAACGCTTTATGTCTAAAGAACGAAAGCAACCCATCTTTGAGTTGCTTTCCTCAGCGGAGACAGAGGGATTCGAACCCCCGATACATTTCTGTATAACGGTTTTCAAGACCGCCGCGATCGACCGCTCTGCCATATCTCCGCTGCAAAAATACAAAAGTTTTCAATGCAACAACTTTTTTTTGAAAAATTTTTCTTAACCCCCATTTTTTCTCAAAAATTATAACTATCTTTGCCATCGAAAATGAACAGAATATCTTCACATATCATCTGCATCGCATTGTTTATCATTGCATTGGGCTTTTCACACTGTAGCAGCCCCACCATGCCTGATGACATGCAAAATTTTAATAAAAACATTCAAAAAAACAATGAATTTCTCGAAGATTTAGCTCATTTGGCCGACAGTTGCACTCCAAAATACGCCCAAAATTACGCTTTTTTTGAAAAAAAATCAGAAATCTATTACCAAAAAGGTCTGAATAACGCCATGAAACCTGAGCTTCTGACAGCAGCAAATGACTATTTCAAGGCACTCGAAGCGGAAGAAGAAGCCATTTCAATAAAAGGTGACGCCACCAACGATGACTTCCACTGCCTCGGACAGATATACGAAAGCATCGGCGACCTTTACAGCAAAGTCAACAGCGTGAAGGCAGCATCATTTTTCTATAACAACTCCCTCACCCAATTCGAAAACGCGAACCGTCAGCACGAAGTAATCGACGTGCTGCTGAAAACAGGCGACCTGTACCAAACAAGCCACATATCAAACATCGCACTGCTCAACTATGAGACCGCCGAGGGACGCAAGAACCTCACAGAAACACAAATCAACGACATTCTCATCAGGAAAGGCATTGCACTTTACGACATATCCGACTACAAAACAGCTGATTCAATATATGGAATAATATCGCAAAAATCCTTACAAAGCATTGAATACCATTATTTTACAGCCTGTCATTTTTATATCGGAAATAATTTCAAAGAAGCACTGCCGTACCTTAAATTCTGTTTTGACAACGGCAATCAAAACATGAAACTGACCGTGGCAGAGATGCTCGCTGACGTATATTTCAACCTCGGTGACCGTAACAACGAATTTGTATATGCCCAGTTTCAGGCGAAAGCCACATCGTCGGAAGCACGGCTGACACCGTTAAGACTTGAACTCGAAACACTTTACGACAAGTTCATCGAAGAAAACATAAACAATAAGCAGGATGCCCCCGCCCGCTTCTCCAACATACAATGGATCGTGCTTGCCGTTACCTTACTTATATTGGCAGGTGTTGCCGTCGCCTATCTTGTCTTAAGAAGAAAAAACCTCGAAAGCCATAAAGTCATTGAAGACAAAGTAAAAATCATTGATGATAAAGAAAAGATAATCAATGAGATAACCCATAAACTTGAGGTCACGCAGCAGCCGGCGGCAACAGCGCGTTCCTTTGACGATGACTTCAAAGTCTTTGCCGAGACAAAGATTTTCAAAGAGATAAAAAACTCGCTCGAAGGCAAGACTATCATGACCAAGACTGTCGGCGACTACCCGCGTCTCGCACTGTCGAAAGCGAAAATCGTGACACTCACCGCCAAATTCAACGAGTGCTTCCCGAACCTTATCCACACCATCGTCGGACTTCATCCCGGCCTCACACCTAACGACATCCGCTATATCATCCTCGCGGTCATGGGGTTTTCAAGCCTGGAAACAGCCGTGCTCCTGCAACTCACGTATAGCACCACAAACAAGAGAAGCAACCACATCAAGTCGGTTTTCGGTACCGATGAAGCCATCGAACACTTTTTACCCAATTATCTGCGTTCCATCAGCTACTGATTTTTCAGACATATAAACTACTTTATATCAATAATTTACAAGGATTTCTTCCATATATTTCAATAAAATACAGCGGCAAAACACTTGACAAAATTTTTGTTGCGACGTACTTTTGCAGCCGAAACAACAAAAATTTGAATGATGAAAAAACTGATGTTACTTTGCATGGTCGCACTCGCAAGTTTCGCGATGAAAGCCCAGACGGGAAAGACCCTCAACTCATACATTTCATACAGCACCTTCAACGTCCCGGGAGACAAGGCGACACCATACGTCGAGACATACATCACCTTTGAGACAAAAAGCCTCACATACATTAAAAACACCGACGGCAAATTCAACGCCACAGTCGATGTCACTGTCCTTTTCAAACAAGGCGAGTCAATCAAGAACTACGGCAAATACACACTCAAGAGTCCGGCTGTCGATGACACCGCAACTATGGGCGGATATTTCATGGACATGCAACGTTATCAGCTTCCCAACGGCACCTACAGCATCGAGCTTACTCTCGAAGACAAAAACGACATGACAGGCAGACCGTTCAAGGTCACAAGCGACATCACTGTTGATTTTCCCGAAAGACTCTGCTTCTCAAGCATCATAGGACTTGAAAGCTACAGCAAGGCCGCAACCGAATCAGAATGCACAAAGAACGGCTACGACCTCATCCCGATGATGATCCCCTATTATCCGGAGACAGTCGGCAAACTCACATATTACTGCGAGATTTACAACACAAAGAAACAACTCGGTGCCGATGAGAAATACCTTCTCAACACATACATCAGCACTTTTGAGACCGGCACAAAACTCGCCAACTTTTTCGCGTCGAAAAGGATGAATGCCAAAGACACCGAAGTGATTCTCGGTTCGATGGACATCAGCAGTCTTCCGACAGGCAACTATTACCTCGTGCTTGAAGCACGCGACAGAAACAATGAAATCATCGGGTTCAACCGTTTCTTCTTCCAGAGAAGCAACCAAAACTACCACGTTGACAATGCGGTGCTTGCGTCAATAAATATCGAACATGTGTTCAGCGGTAACATCACCAGCATCGACAGCATCCGCAAATACATCAAGAGCTGCTATGCCATCTCCACAGAAGTCGAAAGAGCATACGCCGAAGAGCTTCTCAAAACAGATGACCTCAGAACCATGCAGCAGTTTTTCTACACGTTCTGGTCGAGCCGCAACTCTCTTGAACCCGAAAAGGAATGGAAGACATACTACTCACAGGTGCTGAGATGCGATGCATCGTTCTCTGGCCTCAACCTGCCTGGCTGCCTGAGCGACAGAGGCGTGGTGTTCCTTAAATACGGCACTCCCGACAGAATCGTGCAAAGCTACAACGAACCTGGCGCGTTCCCATACGAGATATGGCATTACTACACACTCGGCTCACAACGCAACAAGAAGTTCGTCTTCATGGCGTCAGACATCGTGACCAACAACTTCATACTCATACACTCCAACGCGGTGGGAGAACTCAACAACCCAAGGTGGACCAACGAAATTTATCACAGAACATACGACACTTACTACGACTATAATGTTGACCAGCATGTCGAGCCGGATTCGTATGGCGACAAAGCTCTTGACTACTACAACAATCCGAGATAAACAAAATAAAATCGAGTAATTTTTAAACATACCATACCACACATACTTTGTTTTGATTTGGGGCTTGGCGCGAGCCGGTCCCAAATCGCATTTAGGTGATTTAGAAATTTAACAGACTCAGGTTATCAGATGTTTGGGAATTGTGAGCGCATGATTTGTTATGATTTTGAAAAAACAATGTTTCCATAAAGGAAAAAACTCTATTTTTGCAGCATGAAAAAAACGGCAGTGGTGATATTGAACTACAACGGGCGCAAGTTCTTGGAGAAGTTCCTTCCGAACGTCATCAAGAACAGCTCCGACGTGGCTGACGTCATCATCGCCGACAACGCATCCACCGACGACTCCGTTGAGTTCATGCGCAAGAACTTCCCCGACATCAGACTGATTATCAACGACAGCAACGGAGGATTCTCCACCGGATACAACATCGCGTTACGCCAAATTGAAGCCGACTATTACTGTCTTCTAAACTCCGACATAGAGGTGACTCCGCACTGGATCGAGCCGATAATAGAGCTGATGGACAGCGATGAGAGCATCGCCGCGTGCCAGCCGAAACTCCTCTCCTACTTCGACAGAGACAAGTTCGAATACGCCGGAGCCGGCGGCGGATACATCGACAAATACGGCTATCCGTTCTGCCGCGGCAGGGTTTTTCAGGAGTTAGAGAAAGACAACGGACAGTACGATGACGTGAAAGAGGTGTTCTGGGCGACAGGCGCTTGCATGTTCGTCAGAGCCGAGCTGTTTCACAGGTTCGGCGGTCTGGACGACAACTTCTTCGCGCACATGGAAGAGATCGACTTCTGCTGGCGCATGAAAAACAACGGCTACAGGATAATGTACTGCCCCGACTCGAAGGTATATCACATCGGCGGCGGCACACTGCCGAAGTCGTC
>JAKSMZ010000094.1 GCA_024400355.1 Bacteroidales bacterium | reverse complement strand
CGGCGTTGACGAGTTCTACGGCTACATCTGCCAGTATCAGGCGCATCTTTATTACCCGAATTTCCTGAACCGTTACAGCAAATCGAAAGGCGATAACGGCGTGGTCCGCGAAGTCCTTGAAGAAAACATCAATTATCCTATGTTCGGCGACGACTATTTCAAACGTCCGCAATATTCCGCCGGCATGATTCACAGGAAAGCTCTTGAATGGCTTGACAATCAAGATGAAAAACAGCCGTTTTTCGGTATGTTCACATACACCTTGCCTCACGCGGAATTGGCGCAGCCTGATGATTCGATTTTGTGTTTTTATGAAAATCAATTTGTTGAAGATAAAAACTGGGACGGAAACGAAGGCTCGCGTTATAATCCGGTGATTCACACCCACGCGCAGTTTGCGGCTATGATTTCGCGTCTCGACGCATACGTGGGCGAGATAATGACCAAACTCCGAGAGAAAGGCTTTGACAAAAACACGATTGTTTTCTTTACTTCCGACAACGGCCCTCACGAGGAAGGCGGCGCAGACCCGTCGTTCTTCGGACGCGACGGCAAGCTCCGCGGCCTGAAACGACAGTGTTATGAGGGCGGAATCCGCATTCCATTCATCGTTTACTGGAAAGGGAAAATCGTGGCAGGGGAGAGCGACCACCAGCTCGCATTCTACGATGTCATGCCGACGCTGTGCGACCTGATTGGAGTGAAAGATTATGATAAAGTCTATGGTAATGTGGCAATTGACGAATATTTCGACGGCATTTCCTTTGTGCCGACATTGTTGAAAAAAGGCAGACAGCGTGAACACGAATTTCTGTATTGGGAGTTTGAGGAGACCGACCAGATCGCGGTGCGGATGGGCGACTGGAAGATGGTAGTGGAAAGCGGAGAACCACATTTATACAACCTGTCAACCGACATCCACGAAGACCACGACATCGCCTCTGAAAATCGTGAAATCGTTGATGAGATGCTGCAAATAATTGAAAACGAACACGTTGAAAATCCGCTTTTCAAAGTGACACTGCCTGAATAATCCGCATTATCTCCGCCGGAGCTTGATTTTTGTCCAATAGTTCGCACATCTTTTTCATGTAAGGCTCCGTGTGCCCGAAAAACATCTTGTAGCCTTCGCACAACGAGTTGAGTCCATGCTCGCCGGTATTTGTGGTGGCAAAACGATGCTTCGGACACTCACCGTGACATAAAAACAGATATTCGCAATTCTGGCATTCTGTCGGCAATGCGTCGCGTTTGTCCATCCCGAAACGAAATTGCTTCATCATTGTTCTCAATTCCGCAAGTGGCTGATTCTTAATGTTTCCAAGCTTGTATTCCGGATAAACGAAATGATCGCAGCAATAAACATCGCCGTTGTGCTCGACCACGAGGCCATCACCGCATGTCTCCGAAAATGCGCATAATGTCGAAGGCCTCCCGTACCATTGCGACAGCGTGATGTCGAAAAGCTGTACAAAAGTCTCGCCGACATCATGGCGGATCCATTCATCGAAGACGTCAATCATAAACTGCCCGAACCCGCTGGGGGAGACGGAATAAGGCGTTGGTTTTGAATATGTTGAACTTGGGCTGACAATCCTGCCGTTTTTGTCAGTGTGTTCGAAAACGGGCAGAAACTGTATGAATTTGCTGATTGAGCGCAGAAAGCGGTAAATCTCAACGCCAAGCCCTTCCGAGCGCGAGCTGATTGCGCATAATGTGTTGTATTCCACGCCTTTGTGAAACATCAGCTCTATGCTATTCAGCACTTTCTCAAATGAAGGCTGGCGGTTTAAATATAATCTGTTCGCATCGTGTATGTGTTGCGGACCGTCGATGGAAATTCCGATGAGGAAGTTGTTGTCACGGAAGAAATTGCACCAGCCGTCATTTATCAGCAGTCCGTTGGTCTGCAGTGAGTTGCTGATTTTCTTTCCGTTGCAGTATTTGTTTTGAAATGCAATTGCCTTTTTGTAGAAATCCAAACCTGCGAGAAGCGGCTCGCCGCCGTGCCAGCAGAACGACACTTCAGGAGCTTCGACAGCTTCAATGTATTGTCTTACATACAGTTCCAGAAGCTCTTCGCTCATTTTCGGCTGCATGTTACCATACAAATCCGCCTTGCCGGAATAGTAGCAGTATCTGCAATTCAGGTTGCAGGCCGAACCGACAGGCTTCACCATTGTGCTGAAATCCAGCGGATTGGCGAGTTTCTGTGCTTCCGATAAGTTTATGTAATCGTTGGTGGACACTACAGCCGGTATCACTGCAATTCGGAGATTTCTTTTTCCGACAGACCTGTCGCCTGTATGATTTGCGCTGTCGGTATTCCCATCTTCTTAAGGTTCGATGCAATCTCCAACTCGCGTTTCGCGCGTCCTTCTGCTCTGCCTTCTGCTCTGCCTTCGGCAAGTCCTTCTGCCCGGCCTTCAGCCTTGCCCTCGGCATGACCCAAAGCATGGCCTTCAATCTGTGCTGTGTCGATGACATCGTTCTGTATCATGATGTTGTCGATGTGCTTGTCGTATGCCTGGCGCTCAGCCTTCGTCATCGCCAGATATTCTAACCTGCGCTTGGCTTCCTTCAGGCCTGGCGCAGTGGTGTTCTCGTCGATGACACCGTTCTTGAGGTATCGCATCCATTCCTCGATGTGGTTCTCAGGAATCTTGTCGAACGCCTTCACGCGTATCAGGTAATATTCCGGAAACACTTCCTTAGGGGCCTTCATCCTTATCGCATCTTTCTCAACGTTGGTGATCTGCAACGTGTCGTTGGTGTTCAAGCCCACGAAACTCGTCTGCCCGTGATAGATGTAATCGTCGCCCTTGCCGAGGTCGAAATAAAGGATGTTGATGCTATAGACTTTCTTGACCTTGTTGTACTTCTCGCCGAGGTCGATGTGCTCCGTGATGGTCTTCGCAACGCCGTAGAGAATGCGCTCAAGGAAATAAATCTCACGCGTCTGCTGGATCTCGACGATTATTATCTCGCCCTTCGAGTTCTTCGCCTTGATGTCAACACGGTTGAACTTGTCGTCTTCGTATTTCTGGTTGCTCTCGCTTTCAAGCAGCTCCTCAATGTGAATCTCCTCGTTGAGAAGCACGCTGATTAACCCTTCAAAAACGCAGAAATTTGCTTTGTCACGCAGGACGGTTTTCGCCGCCCAGTCGAATCTGATGTATTGATTGCTCATAATAAGGTTGTTTAAAATTATGGCGCAAAGATACATATTATTTTTTGAACTGATGCCATTTGAAATTGAAAAAATGTTACATTTGCAAAATTTTAGTTTTTCCGAAAAAATAATCTGTTGAAAAAATGAGAAAATATATTGTATTGATAGTCACGCTTTTGCTTACACTTAACGTGAAGGCGCAGCTCGTTGTCGAACCGGACTCGTTCAAGGAAGTGCCGGGCTTTGTGATTCTCGACCATGACAAGACTGACATCAACGACGTGCCTTTCGCCGTCATCAAGATAAGGACGCGTAACATCGACGACAGCCAGCGGCGCAAACTGACGTTCGGAGGCAACCTCTCAATCGACACCGACATTCAATATAAGGTAGGCGAGGTGTGGCTGTACCTGACTTATCACGCCGATTACATAAAGATCTCGCACCCCGACTTCAGCTCCACCGAGTTCACGTTCCCGTTCGACATGAAACCCAACGGCTGCTACGAGCTGACGCTGGTAAACAACTCCAACTTCGGTGCCGCCGTGCCTGTGAAGCAACAATATAACTATCTGATCGTGAAGGCCGACCAACCCGACGCCGCCATCTCGTTCGACGGACAGTTCGTCAATATGGGCGAGGCGTCGAAGTCGTATAAGGTTGGCGAGACACACACATGGAGCATCGAGTGCGAGCTTTACCATCCCGAAAGCGGCAGCGCCACGATAGTGAAGGACAACGCCGTGACCATCGAAAAGACACTGCGGCCGGCGTTCGGCTTCATAAACGTGACCTCCACGCCAGAAAACGGTGCCAACGTTTTCATCGACAACAAGTTTGCAGGCACGACGCCGTTCAAGACCGACCGCATAGCCAGCGGCGAACATAAGGTGCGCGTGATGAAGGAGATGTACTCCACCGCCGAGAAGACCGTCACCGTGACCGACGGAAACACCACGCAAGCCAATGTCGCGCTCGCGGCCAATTTCGTGAACACGAACGTGACAACCGATTCCAACTCCGATATCTACATCGACAACGAACTGGTGGGCAAGGGCCGCTGGACAGGACGCCTCTCCGACGGCAGCCACACCTTCGAGGCACGCAAGGCCTCGCACAAGCCTTCTTTCAAAAACGTGACACTGACCCTCGGCAAGGACGAAAGCATAACGATACCAAACCCAGAGCCGATATATGGAACCCTCGACGTGAACTCCTCGCCAATGGGCGCGACGATAATTATAGACGGACGCAACTGCGGCACGACACCCAAGGTGTTGTACGATGTGCTGATAGGCAATCACGAACTCAGACTCGAGAAGAGCGGCTGCGCACCAGTGACAAAGACCATAACCCTCGACGAGACCAACCTCCTTGCCGTGAACGAGAAGCTGCCGACCGGCCGCGAGATAAGCATCTCAACCGACCGGCAGGGCGACGAAATCTATTGCGACGG
>JAKSMZ010000093.1 GCA_024400355.1 Bacteroidales bacterium | reverse complement strand
AAAAATATAATATTTTGTTCAATACAACTTTATTATTGAATATAAATTTGTATTTTTGCGTCAAAATATAACCACCAATGAGGACAATACTTTTAAATCAGCGAAAAGAACGCGACGAGCTATTGGCGCAGCACTATTTGATGCGTCATACGGTTTATGATTTTGAACAGCTTTTGCAAAGTCATAACATAAAATTGCTGACAGGACCGCGGCGTGTGGGCAAATCAACACAGGCACTGCTGATGCTGAAAGACAAAAATTTTGCATACTTGAATTTCGATGACAACGGATTGTTGAACAAATGGGATGAAGATTTAGTAATGCAGCTGCTTGACGAGATATATCCTGACTACGAATATCTCCTGCTTGACGAAGTTCAAAACGTAAAAGATTGGGAAATATGGGTCGGCAAACTGTTTCGCAGAGGTGTCAATCTTGTTATTACC
This sequence comes from Bacteroidales bacterium, assembly GCA_024400355.1. GTDB lineage: Bacteria > Bacteroidota > Bacteroidia > Bacteroidales > F082 > Limimorpha. Next base: position 4,263 of record JAKSMZ010000093.1, on the reverse strand, counting down.
GGCAGCAATGCAAAAATGTTGTCTGGCGAGATGGCGACTGTGTTGACAGGTCGCTATCTTGAGGTGACAATGCTGCCTTTCAGCCTTGAAGAGACGTTTGAGTGGAATAAAATTGACGTGAAAAACATTAAGGAAGAAGAAAAAGTAACTGTGTCTGTCATCCGTGACCAATACCTGCGTCAAGGCGGATACCCCGAATCAGTCATACAGAGGTCTGTCGCAAAAAGCTATCTTCACAGCCTGTTCGACTCCATCGTGTTTAAAGATGTTGTCAGACGGCATAAGATACGTAATGTTACCGATTTAAACAACGTGGCTGACTTTCTCCTCTCTAATTTCTGTAATCCGTTGAGTTATAATGATGTATGCGACGACTTGGGATTAAATAGTGTAAGCACAACGAAGAAATTCATGGATTATCTGCACGAACCATATCTGTTTTTTTATCTGCCGCGCTATAACAATAAATTGAAATTAATGAAAAAAGCACCGCAGAAAGTCTATGTCGTTGACAACGGGTTCGTCACCGCAAATGCTTTTAATGTAGGTGAAAATCTTGGACGTCTGCTTGAGAATCAGATATTTGTTGAATTGCTGCGCCAAGGATACGATACGGTGAACACTTTGTTCTACTATCGTTCGCGCAACGACAGGGAGACTGATTTTGTCATCCGTGAAGGCTCACGCATAAAAAAGCTCATTCAGGTTTGTTTTGATGTGAGTTCCGGAAAAACATTGAAACGCGAGACAGACAGTCTTATCGAATGTGCTGAAGAACTTAACTGTTCCGACTTGTCAATTGTCACAGACCATGACGAATTTACTATTGAGAAAGATGGGTTTACAATCAATGTCGTGCCGTCAATGAAATTTCTTGCTGATAATTTGTCAGTTAAAAAATGAGGAGTTAAGTGTTTTTCGGTCACTTAACTCCTTGTCTGCGTACCCCAGCTGGGAATCGAACCCAAATCTAAAGTTTAGGAAACTTCCGTTCTATCCGTTGAACTACCGGGGCAAACTTTCGGCTGCAAAGATACTAATTTTTTCAATCTGCCGCTATTTATATTTTCTAATTATGTAACTTTGCAGAGTTTTTGAAATTATGAATAAAAAAGTCTCTAAGTCATTGTCTTACACTGCGTTTCTCGCTCTCGGACTCGCTTTGCTGTGGTTCAGCTTCCGCAACGTTGACCTGCACGGGCTTTGGAACGACGTGAAAACCGCTAAAATATCATGGCTTTTGTTGAGTCTGCTGTGTCTCGCCGCCTCATTGTTTTTCAGGGCTTTGCGCTGGAACATTCAGATTGAGGCAATGGGCTGCAAGACGCGTGCGTCATCGACATACGGTGCTGTGCTGATAGCATATCTCGCCAACTGCATCTTCCCGCGCCTCGGCGAAGTGGTGCGCTGCTCCGTCCTCAAACGCAAGGAAAACATCCCGTTCGACAAAAACCTCGGCAGTGTCGTCTCCGAACGCATCATCGACTTGTGTGTGCTGTTCCTGCTCGCGTTCTTAGTCATCGTGTTCCAATGGCAGCTGCTCGGAAGTCTGATCACCTCATGGATGATGCCATTAATTAATAAGGTGAAAGGCAATATCATGCTATGCGTCCTCATTGCGGCGGCCGTTTTGGTTTTGGTCATGGTTTTGGTTAAATTGTGCAGGAAAAGCACCAGGCTCGCCAAGATATGGCACGGCTTCGTTGATGGCATTAAGAGCGTCATCACGATGAAAAGGAAGTGGCGCTTTATCATTTATACTTTAGGCGTATGGGGCTTTTATGTCGTCATGACGTGGCTGCCGTTTTATATGCTGGACGAGACATCGCAACTTGGTTTCGTCGAGGCCGTCACGCTTCTCGGCATTGCGACATTAGGCGTTGTAGCACCTGTCCCTGGCGGCATTGGCACATATCATTTCATCTGCATAACGCTGTTGAGCGGTTTTTACGGGATCTCCGAGCAGACCGCCGGCTCCTTTGCAGCATTAAACCACGGCTCGCAGATGATTTTTTACATCATCACCGGAGTCGTGGCTTATGTCGTTATGATGTTTTTTGATAAAAGAAAACCAAGCAACGAATGACTAATCTACGTATTCGTAGGTGTATGTCGTGACGGTTCTTGTCCTGTAGTTACTGCCCCAACTTGCATGTGTCCAGTTTTTGACGGCCTGTGTCGGATAGTTTTTGCTGTTGTAGCTGTACTGATAGGTAATCGGTCCTTCGTCAAAGTCGATGTCGGTACAGTTGTTTTTTGACATCGCACAGGCAAACTCTTCAACATTATTCATCATGAAAAACAGCATTGCATCAGGTCCGAGATATGGATTGTTGCCATTGTCGTATGAACCGAATCTTGATGTCCAACCATCTGTTACCATTCTTATAACATTGTCACCATCCCAATAAAATGACATGGTTTGATTATCAGTGCCGTAGTCGTCTTCAATCTCTGCATCAATTTTTGAAAGTTTGTTGTTTGAATAGGACGTAGTATAAACGACATGTTCATCGTTGTATTCTCCAACATAACATTCAACCCTGCTTATTTTATTACCGGAATAACTGACATTAAGGTGTAAACCGCCAATAAGCACCTCTGATATCTTTTCTCCATCGTACATGAAATCGTAATAAACCGGCGAATAATTGGGGCCTTCATAATAATCCTTGATGCTGGTCAGCTTGTTGCCGTCCCATGTGAAGATTTCTTTCTTGTACTTTTCACCGTAGGTTGTCTCCGTGACATGCCACGTGACGCCTCCGTCTGTGGTCTCTTCTCTGTAGGTGATTTCTTCTTCCCAGACTGCACTCAGTTTCGCTCCGATAGTCTGCGTGCCGCCCGGTGTGCCGCCATTGCCGCTGTTGTTGTCTTTGTTGCATGATGCAAGGAAAATCATGCAGATTGCTAATGCTGATAATAATGTTTTTTTCATTTTGTGATGATTTTAGTTGATAATTATTAAATTTTACGCCGCAAAGTTACCTTTTTATTTTTAATAATGCTTATTTTTGCAAAAATTTTTCATGAACTACTTTGAAAATATAAACAGCAAAATCCTTGACGGAGAAGGCCTCGAAAAATGGCTTGTGGAATGTCGCCGAAGCGGGAAGAAGATAGTGTTTTCCAACGGCTGTTTCGACATCCTGCACCGCGGTCATGTTGAATATCTCTCAAAAGCCGCCGCGAAAGGCGATGTCCTGATAATCGGCTTGAACACCGATGCTTCGGTGAAACGGTTGAAAGGCCCGTCACGTCCCGTCAACGATGAGAAATCCCGCGCCTTCGTGCTCGCCGCTCTCGGTTTTGTCAGCGCAGTGACGCTTTTCGATGAAGACACGCCTTACCAATTAATTAATAAGGTGCAGCCCGACGTTCTCGTAAAAGGCAGCGACTACAAACCTGAAGACATCGTCGGCTACGACATCGTGATGGCGAAAGGCGGTCGCGTCGAGACAATCGATCTTGTGGAAGGTTTTTCCACAACAAAAACAATTGAAAAACTAAGCAAATAAAGAAAAATCAGTATCTTTGCGAGATTTAAATTCTGAATATCATGACTCCGTTATACCCCGTTATCAAGCTTCACAAAGGCAAAGACGATGCCGTGAGGCGTTTCCATCCGTGGATTTTCTCCGGTGCTATAGAATCAGGTCCCGAAGGCCTTCAAGCCGGTGATGTTGTGACAGTTACAGACAATAACGATGAGATTATCGGCACAGGCTTCTGCGAGGCAGGCAACATCGCCGTGAAACTCCTCTCATTCGAGAATACAAAAATCGGCGCGATGTTCTGGCAGCAACGCCTCAACGCCGCCTTCGAGACACGTAAAGCTCTCGGATTCGTTGACAATCAACATACTAACTGCTACCGGCTCGTCCATTCCGAAGGCGACGGACTCCCTGGACTTATCGTTGATATTTATGGAAAGACCGCTGTCATTCAGGCTCAGACTGAAGGAATGGCGTTGAACATCAAGGCGGTAGCTCTTGCACTTGAGGCTATTCCTGATTTGAAGCTCGAAGCTATTTACAACAAGAGTTCGGAAGCCATGCAACGAATGGGTAAAGACGCTGTTGATGACGGCTATCTCCTTGGCGGAAAATGCGAGGACTTTGTCATTGAAAATGACTCCAAGTTTCTGGTTGACTGGGAAGAAGGCCAGAAGACAGGTTTCTTCCTCGACCAGCGTTTCAACCGCGATCTGGTGAGAAGACTCGCGAAAGACCGCACCGTGCTGAACACTTTCTGCTACACCGG
>JAKSMZ010000092.1 GCA_024400355.1 Bacteroidales bacterium | reverse complement strand
GTAATTCAAGTCATTTGACAATATCAGTTGGCAGTATGTTTCCATCAATGAACCATAAGCAATCTCGATATAATGGATTTTTTCTTTGTTTGAATTTCTTGAATTTCCTTCTGCTATATTAGATGGAATTGATATTGAAGCTCTTCTGATTTGGTCGCACAAAGCATATTGTTCTAATTTTGGAAATTTTTTTAACATGACGTAAATTTCCTTGACAAAAGATCTCGCTTCTTGCCATACAATAAATCTTTCAAACGAGTATTTCATAAATTGGTTTCTTCTCTAAATTAATGAATTTGTTTTCTAATCTCTTTCAACTTTACTCTTTCAACTTTACTCTTTTAACTATTCTTTCACGTAAACCCTCTTCACTCTCTGCGAGATGCCTGTCATGATTTCGTAAGGTATTGTGTTGCAGGCTTTTGATATTTCCTCTATCGGATGGCTTTCGTCGAAAAGCACCGCCGTGTCGTCTTCTTTGCACTCGATGCCGGTGACGTCAATCATGCAGAGGTCCATGCAGACGTTGCCGATGATTGGCGCAGGCTTGCCGTTGACCCAGAAACACGCGGCTCCGTTGCCGAGCTGACGGCGCAGGCCGTCGGCGTAACCTATCGGGATCACCCCGATGCGCGACGGCTTCGTGATTCTCCCGTGACGTCCGTAACCAACAGTCTCGCCGGCATCGTACTCCTTGATCTGCTTTATCGTCGATTTCAGGGAGATGACATTGTGGAGCTTTCCGCGGTCCTCATCGCACGATGCCACACCATACAGCCCGATGCCTATCCTTACCATATCGTATTGATACTCAGTGAACCGTGTCGTGCCGGCTGTGTTCAGAATGTGACGTATGATTTTGTATGGAAACGCATTCACAATCTTCGAACTCATTGCCTCGAAGGTGGCGACCTGCTGTCTCGTGAAGTCGTTCTCCTCAGGCATGTCGCTCGTCGCGAGATGCGAGAACACACTCTGGATCTTGATGTCGGGGTTCGACTTCACCCTGTCGATGAGCGCGTCGATGTCGTCAGGCAGGAAACCGAGACGGTGCATGCCGGTGTCTAATTTTATATGGATTTTTACAGGCTCTTTTAATGCTGTATCTAATTGGCTTATAGCTTCTTCAAGCTGCGAGAGACAACGGAAGCTGTAGATGTCAGGCTCGAGGTTGTTTTTGATGATGCTGTCGAAGGTGTTGGTCTCCGGCGTCATCACCATGATCGGCAGCCTGATGCCTTGACTGCGCAGCTCGATGCCTTCATCGGCGTATGCAACAGTAAGATAATCAACGTGATGGAATGCCAGGAGGTTTGACACCTCGTGGTTGCCGCTGCCGTAGGCGAAGGCTTTGACCATCGCCATCAGCTTAGTGCCTTCCCTCAGCTTGCCGCGATAGTAATTGAGGTTTTTCACTATGCTGTCGAGGTTGATCTCCAAAACCGTCTCGTGTGACTTCTTCTGCAGCACCTTCATAATCCGCTCAAAGCCGAAGTCGCGTGCGCCTTTCAACAGAATTACCTGATTGTCAAACGATTGCATCGGATGACTCGTGATGAAGTCATCGGTGGTGTCGTAGAAATATGTTTTTCTCAGCGAGATGTCTTTCAGGTTCCTTGAGATGGCTTTACCTATGCCGATGAAAACATCAACACCTTTATTTTCAATGAGTTGCGCGATGTAATTGTAAAGCTCCTTCTCTTCCATGTCGCTTTGCATGATGTCGGAGAGAATAAGCACTTTGTTGTCGTGACGCTGTGCGTTCATGAAGTCGAGTGCGATGGCGAGCGCGTTGCGGTCGTTGTTGTATGCGTCGTTGATTACCAGGCAGTCCCGTATGCCGGCTTTCAGCTCCATGCGCATCTCTACGCTCTCCAGACGCATCATCCTCTCTCTGATGATGTTTTCCGGAAGGTTGAAAATCAATGCGATACACCAGCAATGAATCGCGTTCTCGATGGATGCGCCGTCGATGAACGGAATGCTGACCTCCATCTCTTTGCCCTTATAAATCGCACTGATTGTGGTGATGTCTTTACGCGAAATTCCGGTGATGTAAAGGTCGGCGTTCTTGTCGGTCCTGCTCCACGAAAACGTGTTGATGCCGGCGGCTTTCACTGCTGCGGCGACGGCGGGCTGGTCGGCATTGAAGACACAGAGTTCGAGATTTCCGCCGAACAGCTTCAGTTTCTCGCCGATTTTCTGCTCGATGCTCTCGAAGTTTTTCCCGTGTGCCGGCCCGATGTTTGTGAAGATGCCTATCGTCGGCCTGATTATCTCCTGGAGGTTTCTCATCTCGCCAGGACGTGAGATGCCCGCCTCGAAGATCCCGACATCGTGGCTGCCGTCTATCTGCCACACCGACAGCGGCACGCCGATCTGCGAGTTGTAGCTCTTCGGGCTGCGGACCACCGAAAACGTGGGCGACAGAATCTGGTAAAGCCATTCTTTCACAATGGTCTTGCCGTTGCTGCCCGTGATGCCGATGACGGGAATGCCGAACTGTCCGCGATGATGGGCTGCGAGCCGCTGCAATGCTGCCAAAGTGTCGTTTACAACAATATAAACGGCATCGTTGTCCGTTGCTACTGAATGACTTACGACGAAAGCACGCACTCCTTTCCTATACAGCTCGCTGATGTATTTATGTCCGTCGTTCCTTCCGCTCGCAAGCGCAAAAAACAACGTGTTGTCTGCCTCCACCAACAGTCTGCTGTCAAAGAGAATGTTCTTTATGACGATGTTATTATGTTGATTGCCAATTATTTCGCCACCAATAATCCTGGCGATGTCTTCTGTTGTGTAATCGTTTTTTTGCATGGCGCAAAAATAATTATTTTTTTGAAAATGTGTTAATATGCCGAATGTGAAAAAACATTATTTTTGCAAAAATTTTGCGAATGAAAAATATCTGTGTTTTCTGCGGAAGCAGCATGGGGTTCGACCGGCGTTACGCTGAGGCGGCTCGGCGGCTTGCTGACGTTCTCGCTGATAATGAATGCCTTCTGTATTACGGCGGTGGCACTGTCGGCATCATGAAAGTCATAGCCGACAGGATGCTTGAACGCGGCTGTAAGGTTGTCGGCGTCATGCCGGATTTTCTGCTTGACCATGAGATCGGACATCCCGGCATCACCGAGATGATTCCGACGGCAACGATGGCCGAACGCAAGGAGATACTGTTAAGGGAATCAGATGCTTTCATCGCGCTGGCGGGCGGATTCGGCACACTCGATGAGTTCTCGGAGGTGGTGGTCGCCGACCAGCTTCACCTCATGGAGAAACCGATGGCGTTGTACAACACTCTCGGCTATTACGATGGCCTCGTGCAGTGGATCGACCGCGGCGTACGCGACGGCTTCATCCGCCAGGACCATTATAACAACCTGATTGTCAGTGATGACCCTGCCGTTCTTTTTGGAAAAATGAAAGAATACAAACCGGTGAAGATCGACAAGTGGATCAAGGATCTGAAGGAGGAGAGGTTAGAGTTAAAAGATAAAAGTTAAAAGATTAGAGATAAAAGATAAAGGTGCTACTTAAATAACCGAGTAAATGGAGACGCGGCTGGTATTTGCGCGGAGGTAATGATATGAATATAATAGGTATAACAGGAACATTGGGTGCTGGAAAAGGCACCATCGTTGAGTATCTGGTTGAGAAAAAAGGATACGTGCATTATTCGGTGCGTGCCTTCATCGCGGAAGAGATAAAACGCCGCGGACTGGAGGTGAACCGTGATACGTTGACTCTGACAGCCAACGATTTACGCGCGAAACACTCGCCGAGTTACATCGTCGAACAACTGTACGACCGTGCTTATTCGGCGGGCAGAGACGCTGTCATCGAAAGTGTGCGCACGCCGGGCGAGATAACGGCTCTCCGCGCCAAAGGCAACTTCCACCTCTTCGCCGTCGATGCCGACCGCAGGACACGTTACGAGCGCATCACCGAACGCAAGTCGGAGACCGACTCTGTGACTTTCGAGACCTTCGTCGCCAACGAGGAACGCGAGATGACATCCGACGACCCGAATAAGCAGAATCTCGCCGAATGCATCAGACAGGCCGACTATGTCCTCCGGAACAACGGCAGTATAGAAGACCTCAACAGTGAGGTGGAGAAGGTGCTCCAAGATATTGAGAATCATAAATATAAACGTCCGTCGTGGGACGAGTATTTCATGAATATGGCCGACACCGTCGCCGAACGCGCCACATGCGACCGCGGCCGCAGCGGATGTGTCATCGTGAAAGACCGTCAGATCCTCGTCACAGGATACGTCGGCTCGCCGACAGGACTGCCGCATTGCGACGAGGTCGGGCATCTGTTCAGAAAGATGATTCATGAAGACGGACGTATCACCGAGCACTGCGTGCGCACCGTCCACGCCGAGCAAAACGCCATCGCGCAGGCGGCCCGTCGCGGCATCGCCCTCGAAGGCAGCACCCTCTATTGCAGGATGACACCGTGCCGCACATGCGCCATGCTTATCATCAACTGCGGGATCGTGCGTGTCGTGTGCCAGAGAAAATATCACGACGGCACCGAATCGGAGGAAATGTTCCGCACCGCCGGTGTCAAACTCGAATATTTCTCCGAAGAGGTACAGAGGTACGAGAGACAGTGATTCTTTGTTAAAAGATTAGAGAGTTAACTTTTCTAACCAAAACCATAACCAAAACCAAAACCTTGCGGGCTGCCCGCAGGGCAGTA
>JAKSMZ010000091.1 GCA_024400355.1 Bacteroidales bacterium | reverse complement strand
CTCAACAGCTACGGACTCACAAAGAAAATCGTTTATGAAAACGAAGAGTTCAACCTGCTGCAAGCCGCACTTAACATCGACGAAAGCATTGAGGATCTGAGATATAACAATATCGTCATCGCTACCGATGCCGATGTCGATGGTATGCACATCCGACTCCTGCTCCTCACCTTCTTCCTGCAATTCTACCCCGACGTGGTGCGCGGCGGACACGTTTATATCTTGCAGACACCTTTGTTCCGCGTCCGCAACAAGAAACAGACCGTCTATTGCTATTCCGACGAAGAACGCGTCAACGCCATCAAATCACTCGGCGCACACCCCGAAATCACACGATTCAAAGGTCTCGGCGAGATCTCACCCGATGAGTTCAGCTATTTCATCGGGCCAAACATGCGACTCGAACCTATCATCCTGCGCCACGACATGACGATTCCTGAACTGCTGAAGTACTACATGGGCAAGAACACCGACCAGCGCCAGAAGTTCATCATCGACAACCTCAGAATTGAAGATGACACGAACATCGACAAGATTGAAGGGTGAAGTATTACGAGACTCTTCCGCTTCTAATCATTGTGTTCCACACTACTTGTCAACCTCAGCGTTATTCTTTACAACTATTGTCTTATTTCAAAAGTCCACGCCGCCGTTGACTTCAAGTCGTTGTATTTCAACGGAGTAGTGTCGATTATCATCTTTCCGTTTTCGTATCGCCAAGGCAGAATTTTGTCGCAGCCAAGCATCACAACTTTCGTGCCATCAGCCGGTTTCGGGATGTTCAAGACCAGTTCATCCTGCGGAAACTCAATTGCGATCGCGTACAAGACACTATCTTTCGTGGTGTAACAGACGTACGGCTGCATACACGAATATGTGGCTTCAAAACCATTGTCGGCCTTGAAAATATGTTTTTCAATCTCCTTGCCGGAAATGAAAAGCCTCATCATAGCATTCACGTTAATCTCCTGATATTCAATCTTTACAGGATAAGTAACACCTTTTTTCAATTTGATCTTTCCAGTCGTGAGACTCTTTGTCTTTGATTCCTCCGCATTGCTCTGCGACTCTTCTGCAGCAGCTTTGACATAATCAATCACGACATCATCGCCTATCGTAACTTTCACATTATCATCAACTTCAACATCAAAAGTATAGACATCAGTCCCTTCCGGCGTGAAAGTGCCGTTCCAGACGGCGTTGAAGTTATCATAACTTATACGTTTGTCGGGCGAGTTTCTGACCCAGTCGAAGTCAACCGCATCATCGTGCCGATTCACTGAAACCGGTTTCTCATCATAAAAATGAGGAACATCGTTTTGGTTTTGGTTTTGGTTTCGGTTTTGGTTAATAAAAAACGGCCTCGTCCCGTAAATCGCTTCTCCGTTGATTTCCAGCCACTTGCCCAAGTCGATGAGCCGTTCCTGTTGAATGAGCGGGATTGTCCCGTCGGCTGCCGGTCCGACGTTGAGGGTCATTCCGCCGCCAGCAGAGACAAGTTGCACGAAATGTCTTATCAGTTCATCGGAGGTGAGGTAATTTGACAGCGGTTCGTTTCTGTTCAGTCCGAAGGAACGTCCGAGTCCGCGGCATTCCGCCCATGGCCGGTCGGTCGCAGTTATGCCGGAGCTGTATTCCGGCGTGCGGAAACCGTGCTGTCCGCCGGAACCCCAGCGGTCGTTGACAATCGCCTCATCGCCGACGAGGTTGTAATACCACGAGATAAGCTCGCGGGCATGCCATTGCTCCGAGGTGTTCCACCACTCGCCATCGGTGAAGACTATCGACGGCCTATATGTAGAGATGAGTTCCTTGAATTGCGGAATCAAATGATTATCAACATAATCACCGATTGAGTCGGGAGAGTCCACACACCAGATGTGAAGCGGATTGGTCCATTCCGGCAAGGAATAATAGAAGCCCATCTTCATGCCTTTTTCGCGGACCGCGTTTGTAAGTTCACCGACGATATTGCGTTTCGGGCCACCGACAACGCTGTTCCAGTCTGGCGCATATTTGCTGTCCCAAAGGCAATAGCCGTCGTGATGTTTCGTCACTAAAAGCACGTATCTTGCGCCGCTTTTTCTGAAAAGCTCAGCCCAGTCGTCGGGATTCCAAAGCTCCGCCTTGAACATCTTATCAAAGTCTTTATATTGAAAATCAACGCCATAGTTGCGTCTTTGAAAATCGAGACGCGCCGAGTCCTGCGTCATCAGACCACGGTAATACCATTCGGCATAGCCTTCGTTTGAGGCATACGCCGGCACCGAATACACACCCCAATGAACAAAAATCCCAAGTTTCGCATCCGAAAACCATTGCGGATAACCCCGTTGATTGATCGACTCCCACGTTGGCTCAACCATGTTCTGAGCCTTAACACCTATTAATATTAACTGCAGTGAAATGAAAAACAGAAGTTTCTTTGTCATAAGATAATTTTTGCAAAAATAATAAAAGTCACGCAGATTAACGCAGGTTTTCGCAGATTTAACTACACATAAAAAATCAGCGTTCATCCACGAGATTTGGAGAAAAATTTCCGTATCTTTGCGCAAAATTTATCACAATGAAGAAAATAGAGATACGCGACTTCGAGCTTTACACCACAGGCATCATCAGCATCGCATGGAAAGAAGGCGACAACGATATGTTCCTGAATGTTGACCTTGACCTCGCCGCAATGATGAAACTTCTTAAGATTGAAGGAATTACATACGAAAAAGTTCAGCAGCTTTCGAGCAACCAGCAACCCATAACATTCCACAAGGCATCGATTTATCTTTTCCAGGAAGACGACAGACCCGGACAATATTGCCTGAGCGAGTCGATGTTTGAGGACGATGGAATCGACATCTATTACGCGGAAATCAAATAGAACCGCGAACGGTTCCATATCCGTAGCAACGTGAATTATTTCATGGATGAAATTTTGAAATGGCAGAAGAAATTGACAAAGAGAAGAAAAAGAAGCCCGAACAGAATCCGATTCCGGATCTGAGGGATTTTGTGGCGATTGATTTTGAGGCTGCGAATGCCAATTTCACCAGCGTTTGCAGCATGGGTGTCGTCATCGTAAAAAACCGTGAGATTGAGAAGACGTATTACAGTCTGATAAAACCTGTGCCGAATTTCTATGATTTCTACACGACGAAGATTCACGGGCTTAAGAAGAAAGACACCGACAATGCCCCGATTTTTCCGCAAGTATGGAACGCTATCAAGAACGAAATCAATGGGTTACCTATAGTGGCGCATGGAAAGGCTTTTGAAGACAACTGTCTGAAAGCCTTGTTCAAATATTATCACATCCGCCGTCCGAAGTATCAGATTTACTGCACGCACCGCGCTTCGGAGATTCTATTTCCTGAATTGGAGAACCACAAGCTCCAGACTGTCGCCGCGCATTGCGGCTACGACCTCACCAAGCATCACCACGCCTTGGCCGACGCGGAGGCCTGCGCCGTGATTGCGATAAAAGTGTTTGACGGAGCGGAGATTTAGGCCCGTAAACCAGAGTTCCCATGTCCAACGCCGACTTGTTTCTAATCCTTCAGACATCCGACAGGTACAATCCAGATGCCATCGTCGCGCTTGAAGGCATATTTTCCGACCGCCGTCAGAACCATCATGAACGAAGGTTCCTTCATACGGTCGGTATCTATTTTCGAAGCCAGTTTCTTCAGTGATTTGGCACCTTCCTCTATCAGGGTGTCACCGCCTAATTTTATCTCCACCAAGCCGTATGAACCATTACGCAGATGAACAACGGCATCGCACTCCAAGCCATCCTTATCTCTATAATGATACACTTCCCCGTCAAGTGCCTGAGCATATACGCGGAGGTCGTGCATACATAATGTCTCGAAAAACAGCCCGAAAGTGTTCAGGTCGCCCATCAGGTCTTTCGGCCCTATGCCAAGTGCGGCAACGGCAATAGACGGGTCAGCAAAATACCGTGTGTCGCTTGTCCTTACGGCGGTCTTCGACCTCAGGTTTGGGTTCCACGATTTGCAGTCCTCTATCACGAATATGCTTTTCAGTGCCTGGATATAACTATAAACTGTATTGTCGTTCAGCGTGTCGTTGTCGTTCATTTTCATGTCTTGGCAAATCGAACTGAGCGATGCCTGACCACCTTGATTGCGGGCATACGACCGCATAAGCAGTTTCGTGCGTTCGGGGTTTCGCTCTATTCCGTCCGGCAATTTCACATCAACGTTCACGACGGTATCGTAATAATCAAACGCTCTGTCTAAAGCCGTCTTACGGCTCTGGCATACAGCCCTTGGCCATCCACCACGGCATACCAGCCATGCAATGTCATTCAGTTCCAAATCATTGGTGCCGACCATTTTCTCATCACCCGAAAACAACTTTCCGAGGCTTATCGCACCGTTTGAGTCTCCTGATTCCCACAACGACATTGTACGCATCTTCAATCTCGCTATCCTTCCGGTGCCTGAATGGTAAATCTTTGCAATGTCTTCGTCTGACAATGGAGAAACCGAGCCTGTCAATATGAATTGTCCGTCGTCATCCCTGTGGTCAACCGCAAACCGAACCGCATCCCATAATTCCGGTGCAATCTGCCATTCGTCTATCAGCCTTGGGGTCTCACCTTGCAGCAATATTTCAGGGTCCATTTCAACCAATTTCAGGTTCATTTTTCTGTCCTTTGGACTATCCATATACAGAACACTCTTCGCAAGATGCTCGGAAGTTGTGGTTTTGCCGCACCATTTCGCACCTTCAACCAATACTGCTCCCATACCTTGTAGCTTGTTATACAGAAGTTTATCCGCTATTCTCTCTCTGTACTCCTTCATAATGTTCTTATTATTTTTCGGCGGCAAAGGTACAACTATTTTTTAAATTGACAAAGATTTTTCAAATATTTTTAGGCAATTTGGCGGAATTTTACTAGGCAATTTGGCGGA
>JAKSMZ010000090.1 GCA_024400355.1 Bacteroidales bacterium | reverse complement strand
GTCAATCAATGAGTTGACGATATTATAGCCTTGATTTCTCGCTTCGATGAGGAAGTGAAGCGCATAAAGCTCACTCCACGGATCAACGTATTTGCCGTTTGGCCAGCTCGTCATTGAGAAATCCGGAAGAAGATATGCGTTCATGTTTGCAATCACGTTTTCGATGTTTGTCTTCATCTCCGTCTTGGTCGTCTCATCGACCGATACGAGGTTTTGCAGGTAAAGCTGCGGGAACGCCCTTGAGACTGTCTGCTCGAGGCCGCCGTAAGGGTAGGAGGTAAGGTAATCCAGATGCTTGAAAAGGTCAACGGGAATGCCGGTGTTTGCAACGAGCTTTGTCTCAATGCTGCCGTCAAAGCCTTGACAGTCAATGTGTAATGTGGCAGTCTCGCCGGCTCCGACCTCTTGCTTCACCATGTTGTATCTGTTGCCTGAAGGCATCCTTACCGGCATTGCCACCGACTTCCTCGCCTCGGATTTTCCGCATGAGGCTGTCACCGAAACCTTGGCGGTTCCGTTCGTCTGCTTGGCCTTGACAGTGAATGCGACATTGGCTTCACCGTCTTTGCCAATCGCGACAGTCTGCGGGATGTTGCCTTTCGCCTCAAGGTTTTCGAGGTTGACGTTGAGATTTGCTGTCTTTCCCGCAAAATCTTCAGCGATGAGTTTGATATTGATAACTGCTTCATCATCAATGCCTATCGTCCGTGGTGCCGTCGGGATAATCATTATTTTGTCTTTCACTATGATATCCTTGTCGGAAGACCCGAAAGCGTCTCTGCCGTTTGTCGCCACAACCATCACTCTAAGCGAGCCGTTGTAGTCGGGGATGTTAAAATGCTGAATGTCAGTGTGTCCGGCTTCGAGTTCGAAAGGTCCCATCATCGTTGCAACCGCTTGGAAACGTTCAAGAAGAGTTGTCTCCGGCTTGATGAAACCGTCGCCGCCAGCCGCCAATGTGCCTTGCATCATGTCGGTCATAGCACTGACGATGGCATCGTAATTGTCCCAAGTCCTCACTCCGAGCGCACGTTTGCTGAAGAAATATGCGTTAGGGTCGGCGGTCTTGTAACCCGTCAGACCGAGAAGCCCTTCATCAACGACGGCGATGGTGTAATACATCTTAAGTCCTTGTCTTTCAGATATTTTGATTTCAACAGTCTTGTTAGAAGTTGTGCTTTCGGGAGCTTCGATGACCGGCTTTATGATGGCCTTGCTGTCTGAGACTTTGAAAGGTGCGACGCCGTACATCCTGATCGGCATTCCGTTCTCGTTTTTGAACGGCTGGATGAGAGAGACGGCGACGTAAGCGTTGGGGAGCATCTCTTCTGAAACAGGAATGCTGACTGTTGCGTCTTTGTCAAGTTGTTGAACATGAATGACTTTTATGACTTTTGAGGAAGTCTCGACGGTGACTGTCGCCTTCGAGTTTTCGTTTGCCGGGAAAGAGACTCTCATCGTCTCGCCGACATTGTAACAGTCTTTGTCGGTCTTGATCGTGATGAGTGCGGGAGCGTCAGCCGCTGATGTCGAACGCGCGCCGTCTGCCCAGTCGAAACTGATGACTTTCGAGAAGGTGTGCCGGCCAATCGGGTCGCTGACAACGAGCAGATATGAACCCCAGTCGGCATCTTTGATGTTGAGCGTCAACGACGTCTTGCCGCCTCTCGCCTTAAGCGTGCCGTTCTTGACAGGACGTTTGTAACTGCCTCTTACATAACGCATTAAGTCGTAATAGTCGTTGTCCCACCACCAGTAATTGTCAAGTTTGTAAAGCTGGTAGTTCAGCTCGATGTCATCGTTTGCCAATGTGCCGTCCTCGTTCACGACCACGGCATCAAACTTCCAGTCTTTGCCGGTGAAATAATAATTGCCCCATCTCGACTGCGTCTCTGGCAATGCGATGCCGACATATCTTCTGTAAGGCGATATTTTCCCGCTGCGGCTTGTGATGCTGAACTCGCCGCTGTTCTCGAACACCTTTATACTATATATGGCTTTCATGAAACCCGGTGCCGAAACGTCTTTCAATGCGTCGAACGAAATCATCGCCTTGCCCTCTGGATTCAAAGCCGCGCTGAAAAGCGACATCTCGTTGCTGTAGAAATCGTTGGCGACACAGTCGAAGTCGTATTTCTCAAAACCTTTGAATGTGGTCTTTGCATTTGATAAGATGACCGACACTTCGGCTTTCAAGTCTTTGACATTCAAACCATTAAGACGTGTTGAATGAAGCAACACCCTGTCTTTGGCGTTCAGGCTGATTAAATCTTTCGGTTCAAAATTGATTTTCAGGCGGTTAGGCTTCACCGTCTCGACTCTCAGTCTTTTCTGGAAGACCTGGTTGCCGATTTTGAAATGTGCGTTCCAAGTGCCTGTCGGGTCGCTTGCTAAAGTGCTGAATGTGAATGCGTAAATGTTTCCTACGGGTGTGTTGTCGGCTTTTTTAAGATACAGTCTTCCGTTCGGGTCGGTGACTTCCATCACGACGGGGTAATCATTTGAAAAATAGTTGTTTTTGTCGGAAATCATGAGGTTGAGCTGTATGGAGTCGCCCGGACGCCAGACGTCGCGGTTGCTGTAAACGAAGCCGTCAACGTCGTGCTCGACAGCGTTGCCGGAGACATCGAATTTGCTGAGCGACAACGACTTGTTCTTTTCCAAAGTCAGATACGACCTGTCGCCTGAGTTGCTTTCCGCAACGACAAAATATGGCTTTGTGTTGAAGAAAACCCTCGCGTAACCTTCCGCGTCAGTCTGTGATTCTCCGCATTGCTGCATCTGATAGTCAAAGAGACGGACTTTGACATTGCCCGCCGGCGAAGCGTCCGTGATGTTCTTGACAAAAACATCGGTGAAGTCATCGCCCGAGCTTTTCGCCGTGATTGCCAAGTTGCTGACAAACAGGTTCTTGCGAATGTCAACATAGTTGTAGTAATATTGGCTGCACGGGTTGTTGTAATCGTAATCGCCGAAATAATAAACACGGTAATCATAGCTGTCGTTGTCCCAGTAACCGTCATTGTATCCTTTTGCAACTTTCTCATTATCACAGGCATACGGATAACACGTCATGTCGAAGTCGAGGTTCAGCTGGTACATTTCGCCCGGCTTGACGTCAACGAAGTCCGACAAGGCGATGTGGTAGGTCTTCCAGCTGTCGTAGTTTGCCTGTTCGAGCGGGATGCGCACTTTTTTTATCAGACGGCCCACGCGGTTCATCCTGCCGTAAGACGACGTGAGGCCTTCGTCTTGCAGGTATGACATCACGTTGTTGTCATAGACTTTCACGATGCGCAGAATCACCTCTTTGAGACATATCGCATCGAAGGCGACAGTTGCGCCTTTCACATCCGGCACGATGACACCGTCATCGCTCCATCTGATCTCAGGCTTTATAGATTTTAAACTTATCTCGTTGATAATGAAATCGCTGCCGGTGCGTGCGCCTTTGTCCGACATGATGCCTTGCCGCAATGTGATGCTGAAACTGCCGTAATAATATGACGTTTTTGCAATGAAAATCTTCAGGCAGTTGCCATCGATGGAAGTGGTAAACGGCATGTCGTTTGACAGCAGGACATAGCCCGCGAGGTTCTGGCTCTTATTAATATTTTCCGAAAAATACACGCTGACGATGTTCTCCCTCGCATCGGTGTTGTGATGGACGACATCGAACTTGCCTTTTGCAGGAATTGTCAGCGTTTTCTTCGCGGAACGGTTGATTTCCAACGACTTGCCGTCGAACGCCACGTTGATGTCATAACTGTCGTTGTTTCTTTTTATGTTGGAGATGACAACCTGGACATCGGTTGGCGTTACTTGTCTTGCGGTGCATTCGAAGTTTTCCAGCGTGTTTTTGTCGAGCAGTGAAAGTGCTGATTCTGAATTGATTGGCTTTGCGAATCTTATGTTTACCGCGTATGAGCATTTCTCGGTGTCTCCGCTTGAATATTCGGCTGTCCCGATTTCAAAGTCTTGTCTTTTAACCAAGAACGAAGTCTTCATAACCTTTTCACCGACAGGCATTTCCACGAGCATCCCGATGTTAAGGCTGACCTCGTGAGGCGTTCCGGCCTTCGGGCTTTCGTCGAACTGGAAGCCGATGGTGTTTCTGTCAATCCAAACAGCGTGTCCGGCGACTTTCGGCGTTATCTCAAACAGTTTCGTCGGCAGTTCTTCGCCGAACTGTCTTTTCATCTTCAGGCCTTGCACGAACCTGAATTTCAGCGGTTCCGTCCCTGAAATCAGCCCCGAAGTGTAACTCTCGACGATGCCAACAATTGCCTCGTCATATACAGGGACTTTTTCGACGTAGGTCGTCATTCCCGATTCGGAATGTCTTGAACTGCCTGAACCGCATGAATTAAAAAATGTAATTGTCAATAAACTGATTAACAATAAGTTAAAAATTAAAAATGTTTTTTTCATAATATAATTAAACTTAGTGTAACTTTCTTCGACTTGATTCTGTTGAGGTAAATGTCATTTTCAATCAAGTTCATTTTTGAAATCGCGGCAAATTTACACATAAAATTTTGATTGGCGGCCATCGTGATGGCTTTTATTTTAAGTTAAAATGATTCGCGAAAATCTGCGGGAAAACTACATCCATGCCGCGAAATACATAGGCAGACATGTCGTAACGCCGTCTTTCTGATAGTCTTTCGTATAAAGCAAAATCCTGTCGCCGACGCGCGAAGAGTATTTGCCGCAGAACACATCTAACGATTTATGCGTTTTGTAGCCCGATGATTTCACCTCAATGGGGAGCAACTTGTCGCTGTTGGCAAGAATGAAATCAACTTCATAGTTGTGGTTATGCTCGGCGGGGAATGTGTAATAAAAAAGGTCGTTGCCGGACGTGCGTAGCATCTGCGCCACTAAATTCTCATAGATATATCCCATGTTGGCACTTAATTTATCTGACAACAGTTTCTGGTAAATTATGTTTTCGGTGTAAGACTTGTTTTTGAATGCAAGT
>JAKSMZ010000009.1 GCA_024400355.1 Bacteroidales bacterium | reverse complement strand
GAGAGGCGATATTTGTCGAAGTTGTCGTTCATTTCCGCAAGCACCTGATTGAAACGGGCATCGAACCATTTCACCGCCATCTTTGCGGTCTCCGGCTGGACTGCGTTTTCATCGACGCTCCAGCCTTTCACGAGGCGGAGTGCGTTCCAGATCTTGTTGCAGAAGTTACGTCCCTGCTCGCACAGAGCGGTGTCAAACGGGATGTCGTTGCCGGCCGGAGCTGTGAGGAGCATGCCCATACGCACGCCGTCGGCGCCGAAAGTATCAATGAGTTCAATCGGGTCGGGCGAGTTGCCAAGCGATTTTGACATCTTACGGCCGAGCTTATCTCTCACAATACCAGTGAAATACACGTTATGGAACGGGACTTTTCCGGTATATTCCTCACCCGCCATGATCATTCTGGCGACCCAGAAGAAGATGATGTCGGGGGCCGTGATGAGGTCGTTTGTCGAATAATAATATTTAAACTCAGGATTTTCCGGATCCATGACTCCGTTGAAGAGCGACATCGGCCACAGCCATGAGCTGAACCATGTGTCCAAGCAGTCGCTGTCCTGACGTAAGTCATTAAGTGTCAAGTTATTGTTTCCAGTTTTCTCTTTTGCGAGACGAAGAGCTTCTTCAGCATTCTCGGCGACGACGTAGCCGCCTTCCGGCAGATAGTAAGCCGGAATCTGATGTCCCCACCAAAGCTGACGGCTGATGCACCAGTCCTTGATGTTCTCAAGCCAATGACGGTATAAGTTTACATATTTCGCAGGATAGAACTGTATCTCACCTTTCTCGACAGGTTCGAGTGCGATCTTCGCGAGGTGTTCCATCTTGAGGAACCACTGCATTGAGAGTTTCGGCTCGATTGGAACGTTTGTGCGTTCCGAATAACCCACCTTATTATTATAGTCTTCAACTTTCTCAAGGAGATTTGCTTCCGCGAGGTCTTTGACAATCTGCTTGCGGACATCCTCACGTGTCATCCCGACGTACATTCCAGCAGCCTCACTGATAGTAGCGTCGTCGTTGAAGATATTGATGCTCTGAAGGTTATGTTTCTCGCCGAGCATATAGTCGTTCACGTCATGCGCCGGAGTGACTTTCAGGCAGCCGGTGCCAAACTCGATGTCAACATACTCGTCTTCGATGACAGGTATCACGCGGTTCACCAGCGGGACGACAACTTTCTTACCTTTAAGATGTTGATTCTTAGGGTCATTCGGGTTGATGCACATGGCTGTGTCACCCATGATTGTCTCCGGACGTGTTGTAGCCACCACCGCATAGCCGTCTTCGCCTTCGATCTTATATCGCAGATAGAAAAGTTTGCTGTGTTCGTCTTTATAGACCACTTCCTCGTCGCTCAACGCGGTGAGTGCCTTCGGGTCCCAGTTGACCATGCGGACGCCGCGGTATATGAGACCTTTATTATACAAGTCGCAGAAGACATGGATGACGCTCTTGCTGCGTGTCTCGTCCATCGTGAACGAGGTGCGGTCCCAGTCGCATGAAGCACCGAGTTTACGAAGCTGTTTCAGTATGATGCCGCCGTGTTCGTGAGTCCAGTCCCATGCGTGTTCGAGGAATTTCTCGCGTCCGATGTCAGTTTTCTTGATGCCCTGTTGAGCTAACTTATTGACAACCTTGGCTTCCGTTGCTATTGAGGCGTGGTCGGTGCCCGGAACCCAGCACGCGTTCTTACCCTGCATGCGTGCACGGCGGATAAGGACGTCTTGTATCGTGTTGTTGAGCATGTGGCCCATGTGAAGCACGCCTGTCACATTCGGAGGCGGAATCACGATGGTATAAGGTTCACGTTCATCGGGAGTTGAGTGAAAATAATTCTTGTTCAACCAATGCCCGTACCATTTTTCTTCGGTAGTCTGCGGGCTGTATTTGCTTGATATTTCCATGTGCAGATAGTTTTCAATAAATTTGCAAAAATACAAATTTTCCATCTACATGATTAAGACATTATCATTTTTTTAAATAAAAACAGCAATTTGTGGTGCAATTTAAATTTTCGTTGGAGATGTAAAAAAATTTCATACTTTTGTGCTTCATTTAAAATGACAAATTAGTGTTATTAAAATAAGTTTAATTAAATTTCAAATCAAATGACATCATTATCCATTTTAAATTTGTGGAATACCAACCGCACATTGGTGATTTTGATTGGTATTCTCATTGTTGTCATCCCGTTCTTGGTCTATTATCTTCGCCAGGCGAAGAAATATCACCCCAAGGGATTGGTAGCTGCGGCTTTGAGTAACATGGGTGAGCGTTTCGGCTATTACATCATGAACGCCATCCTTTTGTTGTTCCTGGTTTCAAAATTCGGTTTGGAAGACAAAACCGCAAGTATGATTTATTCCGTGTTCTACTTCGGGATCTACGTATTGAGTTTGGTTGGCGGCATCATTGCTGACCGCACCCAGAACTATCCGAAAACCATCCAATGGGGCTTGATTACCATGGCCATAGGCTACGTGGCTCTTGCCATACCATTGTTCAGCAAGGATGCAAACGGCATCATCCTCGACAACGGTGGGGCATGGTGGGGCATCCTGATCTTCACATGCGCCGCATTGCTCTGCATCTCGTTTGGTAACGGTCTGTTCAAAGGTAACCTGCAGGCTCTCGTAGGCAAGCTTTACGACAAGTTCGAGGCAGAGGCCGCACAGAAGGGTCCTGCGGCATTGGCTGAAGCCAAAGACCGTCGCGACAGCGGTTTCCAGATTTTCTATGTGTTCATCAACATCGGCGGTGTAATCGCTCCGTTTGTGGCTCCTATGCTTCGCACATGGTGGTTGAGAGTTCACAATTTCGTCTATAACGCGGACATGCCGGCGCTTTGCCACCAGTATCTCGCCAACGGCGAACAGACACAGAAGTTCACCGAGACAATGGCCAACTCATTGGTTCCAGGCACCGCAACACCTACCGACCTCGTGGCATTCAGCTCACAGTACATCGATGTGTTCAACACTGGCATCCACTACGCATTCATCGCATCGGTCATCGCCATGATGATTTCATTGGTGGTGTTCCTCTGCACAAAGAACATCTTCCCACAGCCTTCAAAGAAAGAGGAAGCCGAAGTTGTGGACTACACCGAGGAAGAAAAACTCGCCATGGCCAAGGAAATCAAACAGCGTCTCTACGCTTTATTTGCGGTGCTCGGCATCGCCATCTTCTTCTGGCTCTCATTCCACCAGAACAGCCAGTCACTGATGGTCTTTTCACGCGATTTCATCATCACCGACTTCTTCCCACCTGAGATTTGGCAAGCTCTCAATCCATTGTTTGTCATCATATTGACACCATTGGTGATGTTAGGTTTCGCTGCATTGGCAAGAAAAGGCAAAGCTGTCTCGACACCTCGCAAGATTGCTTACGGTATGGGTATCGCAGGTTGTGCCTATCTCTTCCTGATGGTGCTTTCAATCTCCTGCAACTATCCTTCGGGCACAGACTTCCGCGCCTTGGACGCCACACAGATGGCAGAGGCCGGCCTTGCCAAATCCGGACCATGGGTCCTCATTGTGACTTATTTCTTCCTCACAGTCGCTGAATTGTTCATCTCGCCTCTCGGACTTTCATTCGTCTCGAAAGTGGCCCCACGTCACATGGTCGGTCTGTGCCAGGGTTTATGGCTCGGCGCAACAGCTATAGGCAACCTCTTAATCTTCCTCGGACCTATCATGTATAACGCATGGCCTATCTGGCAATGCTGGGGAGTGTTCCTCGCAATATGCCTAATCTCCATGACGGTCATGTTCTGTATGGTGAAATGGCTTGAAAGAGTTACAAAATAAAAGCCAAGTTTAGAGTGTTGAGAGTGAAGTTATTCTCAACACTCTGATTAATAAAAACAAAGACTTCCAAAAATTTGGGAGTCTTTGTTTTTTGTTAAACTGTTTTAAAACGTTTACAAAACCTTCTTCAGCATGAAGAAAATGCTCTTCTCGACCGAATCGAACACTCCGTCAGCGAAAAACACCTCTTTCAGTTCTTTGATGAGGCTCTGTTTGTCATCATCACTCTTGATATACTGCGTTTTGTTTGCCTGGATCGTCTCAATGCGCTCCATATCGCTGTCGGCCTCAAACCAGTTGTACACACGCACAAAATCCTCAGGGTCAATCTTCGCACCGATGGCGATTATCTCCTGTTTGGTAATGTTGAAATCTGCATTTGCCGCAAAAAGCAAGCAATAAGTCCTGAATTCGTCTTTTGTCAAGTTCTTCATGATTAATATTTTTTTCTGAATTTATTACTATAGATTAAAAACACTGCCGGTTTCTTATTCCAGTCGTATTTTATTGATTTCCAATCTGCTATAGGTTTACTAACGATTTTCTCATCAGGCATCGTGATGTTGCACGCCACACAGAGCATGGTGTCAGGATGACAGTTTCTCACCAATTCTTCAATCATGGCGTTGTTGCGGAACGGTGTCTCAATGAACAGTTCCGTTTCGTCGTTCGTCTGCGACTGACGTTCCAACGCCTTTATTTTCTGGACACGTTCGGGATTTTTTATAGGCAGGTAGCCGTGAAATGCGAACGACTGCCCGTTGAAACCTGATGCCATCAATGCGAGAATCATCGCGTTAGGTCCGGTTAGTGGCACTACCTGCATCCCTGCCTGATGTGCAAGTTCAACGACGAGTGCACCAGGATCAGCCACACACGGTGTGCCAGCCTCCGACATCACGCCGATGTCGTTGCCTTCGAGTGCCGGTCCGAGGTATGTCATCAGATCAAGATTGCCTGGGTTATGTTTGTCGAGTTCCACAAACTGCAATTCATCGATTGGGCAAGGCATCTGCATCTTGCTCAGCATTCGCCGGGCCGTGCGGACATTCTCCACAACGAAATATCTCAACGTCCTGACGGTCTCCAACGTTCCGGCCGGAATGACCTGTTCGGCATTTGTCGCGCCAAGCAGGGCGGGAATGAGATACAACTTGCCAAATTGCTGATTCATAGTTGTTTACTGGAAATTACGTTCAATATTCTCCGACAATATCTTAAACTGTTTGTCGGTCTCAAGCATATTTGTGACAGCCTTTATCGCATGTATCACCGTCGCGTGGTCTTTTCCGCCACATTGTTCACCTATCACATTGAGCGACAGCTTAGTATATTTCTTGGCAAAATACATCGAGAGCTGACGTGCCTGAACCACGTTGCGTTTCCGCGATGAAGTGAAGAAATCCGTCTGGGAAGTGCCCATCTCATCACACACCACGTTGATAATGTAGTTTATTGTTATCTCGCGGTTTGAGCTGTTCACAAAACGCTCAACCATCTGTTTGGCAAGGTTGACGTTGATAGCCTTCTTGTTCAGCGATGACTGCGCCACGAGCGAGATGAGGAAACCTTCCATCTCACGGATGTTTGTCTTGATATGTTCCGCAACATAACTCACCACTTCGTCCGGAAGATCAACGCCCTCGCTGTATGCCTTGCGTTTCAGGATGTTGCAGCGCGTATCGACATCAGGCATTGACATCTCAACCGACAATCCCCATTTAAAGCGTGAAATCAGCCGTTGTTCCATGTCTTTCAGCTCCGCCGGCGGCTTGTCGCAAGTGAAGATAAGCTGTTTTCCAGCCTGTTGCAAGTGATTGAATATATGGAAGAACGCCTCCTGAGTGGCGTTTTTCCCTGCCATAAACTGTATGTCATCAACGATGAGCACGTCCATCATCTGATAGAAATGCACGAAATCGTTGCGGCTGTTAGTCTTTGAATTGTTGTTTCGGCATGAAGCCATGAACTGCATGATGAACTGCTCCGCATTGACATACAGCACCGTAAGTTCGGGATGATATTTCTTCGTCTCAAGTCCTATCGCCTGAGCGATGTGGGTCTTGCCCATACCGGTCGGGCTGAAGATGAACATCGGGTTGAACGACGTGCGTCCCGGATTCTTGGCTATCGTCAGACCAGCCTGATAAGCCACACGGTTGCACTCGCCGACAATAAAGTTGTCAAACGAATAATTCTCATTCAAGTTCGACTCGATATTAATCTTCTTGATGCCTGGAAACACAAAAGGATTATGTATCTCCGACTCGCTTTTGTCGAAGTCAATCTGGATCTGTTTCGGTGGATTCTGAGTGTTCGTGCGGTCAACAGACGGCTGAGCCATGACGACAGGCTTGTTGACGTCCTGGTCCATCACGATGTTATATTCAAGACGGGCATTCGGACCCAAAACCTTGCGAATCGTCGTACTAAGCTCACTGATAAAATGAGTTTCAAGATATTCATAATAAAACGAGGTCGGCACCATGATAGTAAGGAGAGACCCTTCAAGTTTCACCGGCACAATCGGTTCAAACCAGGTCTTGTACGAATCCTTTTGGACGATATCTTTTATCATCGCAAGGCATTCTTTCCAAACTGTTTGCAAATCCCTGTTCATTATTTATTTAACTATCTATAACCCAATACTTTACAAAATATTTTCTCTCGAATATCCAAGTTGCAAATATGAACATAAAAAAGTGAATAAAAAGTACTTTTTTACATTGAATGTTAATTATTTTTTACATAAATTACGAGCGAAAATAAAAAAGTCATTAAATTTCGCCCGCAAATAATTGATTTAAATGGTTTTAACGTATTTTACATCGACCCCGAACAAACGCTTAAGTTTTTCAACAATCCTGTCGGCATCGTTTTTCCGTATTGACACTTCCACATAACACCTGAGTTCAAACCTTGGATTCTGCTGTTCAAGATTTTCATCTTTCAGGATACGCATAACCTCATTGAGAAGCGGATAGTCGAACTCCAACGAATAGACCTCGTCAATGGTTTTCTCAACGACAGTGCAGTTGTCGAGAGCCTCACGCGCTGATGTCTTGTACGCATTGATGAGTCCCGGCACGCCAAGCAACTGACCGCCGAAATATCGCGTCACCACCACACAGACATTCGTGACATCTTTCGAAAGTATCTGATTCAGAATGGGTTTGCCAGCGGTGCCTGACGGCTCGCCGTCATCGCTCGAACGGAAACACGACTTGTCAGGTCCTATCATAAAAGCGTAGCAATGATGTTTGGCATCATAATATTTCTTCTTTATCTCAGCAACGCGCAACTTCACCTCCGCCTCAGAATGCACAGGAAACGCCTCGGCAATAAACTTGCTGCCTTTCTCTTTGTAAAGCCCCTCGCCCGCTGCCGTTACTGTCTTATAAGTGTCCTCAAACATCATCGAAGTAAAATTTTTGCAAAAATAATGTTTTTTTAAATCACCGGCATTGACAAGGAAAGTAATTTTGTATTTTTGCGCAATGGAAAAAACGTCAAACTCAGTCAGATTTCTGCGCAGATATTTCGCCTCATTACTGGAGGCAACATACGGCCCCGATGAGGCCAACGCGTTGATTATGATTCTGTTTGAACATCACTTCAATATAAACAGAATAACAATGGCGCTGAATCCGGAGTTAAGTTTGAACGATATGGAACATGACATCATCGAGAAATCCGTCAACGAGCTGCTCACGAACCGTCCGGTGCAATATGTAACCGGGAAAGAGGTTTTCTGCGACATGGACTTTTTTGTCAATGAAAACGTTCTGATTCCAAGACCTGAGACCGAAGAACTCGTTTACCATATAAAACATGAACACGAAGGCATAACGAGTGCCAACGCCGTCTGTGAGGTTTTGGACATCGGCACAGGCAGCGGCTGCATCGCAGTCAGCTTGGCCAAATTACTGAGCAACAGCCACATAACTGCCATCGACATTTCAACGGGAGCTTTGGAAGTTGCGAGAAGAAACGCCATTGCCAATCACGCCACCGTTGATTTCATCCAAGCCGACATCTTGTCAAGACCACAGCTCGACCGCACTTTCGACGTGATTGTCAGCAATCCGCCATACGTCTGCGATTGCGAAAAGAAAGACATGAGGCCTAACGTTCTCGACTTCGAACCGTCAACCGCGCTGTTTGTCAGCGACAACGACCCACTCTTGTTCTACAGGGAAATAATCAGCTTTGCACAAGACACGCTTAAACCAGACGGGAGCATCTGGTTTGAAATCAACGAGCGATTCGGAGCGGACACAATCCAGCTGTGCAAGGATAATGGTTTTCAAAATACAATGGTTATCAAAGATTTCAGAGGCAAAGACAGATTCATCAGGGCAAGAAAGTGACTTCTGACGACTTCTCTTCCTGAATCTGTTTTTCGACAAGCCTCGCATAATCCGCACAGAAATTATGCTTCAATTTAACTGAAATCCTTCGCAGCAAATCAATGTCTAAAGACTCCTTTTTTAACAGCCTGTTGAAATTGCCAGGGTCACAATGAACATTTTTTGCCAGCCAGACCTCAGTCCGGCCTTCACTCTTCAAGTGTTCCTTGATCAAATTTCCAACGTGAAAATCAAATGGTTCCATTTTTTCAAAACTTTAGCTCACAAAATTATACAAAAAATTGTTCTTATTACCAATTAACAATAGCGTTTTTGACAATTAACAATGCCAATATTTGCTATTTTAATATTCTCAAACAACAATATTAATTGTATGCAGTTTTTGGTCAGAGACAATTATGGCGCAAAGTTATAAAAAAATTCTAAAACGCATACAGCATTTTAGAATTTTTTATGTGTTGATTTTATAATTATCAGAAGAAAATCAGCTGAACGATAACATACACAGGAAGCACGAAAATCAGAGCGAACTTATAGATATACCTGAAGAAATCAGGCATTTTGAGACCGCTTTGTTCTGCGATAGCCTTGACCATGAAGTTCGGGCCGTTGCCTATGTAAGTCATTGCGCCAAAGAACACAGCTGCTGTGGAGATGGCCTTGAGCAGGAACTCAGGAACGCCAGCCACCATTGTGCCGGTGAACGTCGAGTAATCGAGGCCGAGTGCCACGCTGTGGAACGCCAGCGCCGTCGGAGTGTTGTCGAGGAACGAACTCAAAGCACCTGTGATATAGTAGAACTGCCAGTCTTTCTCAAGTCCCATATTATGCGCGTTGCCTTGCAGATACATGAGTGCCGGCACCATCGTGATGAAGATTCCGAGGAACAAAGCCGCAACCTCAAGTATCGGGCCCCAGCTGAACTTATTGTCTTCAAAACGGGTCTTCTTGGTTGTCAGAACCATCGACAGCAAAGCTATCACGATAAGTGCGCCGCTCTGAACGAGTTTCAACGTATTATCATCTAAGCCCTTGATATACTGGCTGTTGATAAATGCCACCGAAGCAATGACGCCAAGGAGAAGAACGAAATTGATTTTTCCTTCTATTTTAAGCGGCTCTTGATTGGTCGCATCCAAGAGGAGACTCTCCGCGTCTTCTTTTTTATACATAATAGTGTCGTAAACAAAATATATTGCAAGCAGCAGCAATCCGGCGGTGAGCCATTCGGCGAAGAGGCCGAAGAACCAGCCGAACGATGCGCCGCGGAGATAGAGCATGAAGAGCGGCGGGTCGCCGAGCGGAGTGAGAAGACCGCCGCAGTTTGCCACTATCGCGATGAAAAACAACACTGTATGAACCGTGTGTTTGCGTTCTTTGTTGATGTTAAGAAGCGGTCTGATCAGAAGCATCGCCGCACCTGTCGTGCCCATGAACGAAGCCAATATCATGCCGATTGCCAACATTATTGTGTTGTTTATCGGTTTCGCCTTGATGTCAATGTTGATAAAAATGCCTCCTGTCACGATGAACAGCGAAAGCAGCAGTGCGATGAACGGCACATAGTCGTACACGACCTGATGGATGATGTTGTGTGTCATGCCGTTAGCCGCAAAAATGGCAATCACCGGAATAGACAGCACGATCGATACTATTAGTTTGTTACGGTTGTTCTCCCAAAAATGCTCGGTCTTCTTGACGAGCGGGAACACTGCTATCGACAGCAGCATTAGAACGAACGGGATTAGCGTCCACAATGAAACAGAATTTTCACTCATATCTTAATTTGTTGATTGTCCAAAAAGTGTGCAAAATTACGTCATTTTTTGCAATGAAACAATTTTAAACGAGAAAAGTTTGCAGAAGAGCAAATATACGAGACCGGCAGGTCAGAGGCTTCATATCATTCCCCATGTAAAATCGACAAAAAAGCAAAAGAGACACCTCATTTCGGCGTCTCTTTCGGCTTATTGTCAATATTTTTTTACGATTACGCGTCGATGTTGGCGTAAGTTGCATTCTGTTCGATGAACTCACGGCGTGGTCCGACGTCGTCTCCCATCAACATTGAGAAGATATAGTCGGCTTCTGCTCCGTTTTCGATGTGAATCTTACGCAGCGTACGGAACTCAGGGTTCATTGTCGTCATCCACAGCTGTTCGGGATTCATCTCACCAAGACCTTTGTAACGCTGCACGTGGGCATCCTGTCCCATCTCTTCGAGAAGTTGTATGCGTTGTTCCTCTGTCCAGCAATAACGTTCTTTCTTGCCTTTTTTCACGAGATACAACGGTGGTGTCGCGATATAGACATAGCCTTTCTCGATAAGTTCAGGCATATAGCGGTAGAAGAATGTCAGGATCAGTGTTGAGATGTGGCTGCCATCGACATCAGCATCGGTCATGATGATAATCTTGTGGTAGCGCAGTTTCTCGATGTTCAACGCCTTGCTGTCTTCTTCAGTTCCTATTGTGACGCCGAGCGCGGTGTATATGTTTCTGATTTCCTCGCTCTCGAAAGCGCGGTGTTGCATGGCTTTCTCAACGTTCAGGATTTTACCTCTCAAAGGAAGGATTGCCTGGAACTTACGGTCACGGCCTTGTTTTGCCGAGCCGCCTGCTGAGTCACCCTCAACGAGGTACAGCTCTGTCATCTCAGGGTTACGTTCCGAGCAGTCGGCGAGTTTGCCGGGGAGTCCGCCTCCGCTCAATGCGCCTTTACGCTGCACCATCTCGCGGGCCTTGCGGGCCGCATGACGCGCCGTCGCAGCGAGGACGACCTTGTCAACAATCATCTTCGCCTCTTTCGGATGTTCCTCAAGATAGTTCGAAAGGTGTTCACTCACAATCTTATCGACAATGCCCATGACCTCGTTGTTTCCGAGTTTTGTCTTTGTCTGGCCTTCGAATTGCGGTTCCGGCACCTTGACGGAGATGATGGCTGTCAACCCTTCGCGGAAGTCATCGCCATTGATTTCAAATTTCAGTTTCGAGAACATCCCTTCCTTGTCGGCGTAAGCCTTAAGCGTACGTGTCAATCCGCGGCGGAAGCCTGCGAGATGCGTGCCGCCTTCGTGTGTGTTGATGTTATTAACATACGAATGCAGATTTTCGGAGTACGATGTGTTGTATTCAAGTGAGATTTCCACCGGAACATTGTCGGTCTCGCCCTGTATTGCAATCGGTTCAGGCGTGAGTTTCTCGCGGTTTTCATCGAGATAGTTGATGAAATCCACAAGACCGTTGGCCGAATGGAACGTCTCCGACTTGCCCTCTTGACCTGTCTCCGGGTTGATGCGTTTGTCGATCAACGTGATAGTGATACCTTTGTTAAGATATGCAAGTTCGCGCATACGTGCGGCGAGGATGTCGTAGCTGTATTCGTTTGTGATGAAAATCGAGTCGTCTGGCGTGAAAGTGATTCTTGTACCGTGATCTTCGGCATCGCCTGCGACCTTCACAGGATACAACGGTTTGCCGAATTCGTACTCCTGGACAAAGACCTTGCCTTCACGATGCACCTCAGCCTTCAGATGTTTTGAGAGCGCGTTGACGCAGCTGACGCCGACGCCGTGCAGACCGCCTGACACCTTGTACGAACCCTTGTCGAATTTACCGCCTGCATGAAGCACCGTCAAGACGACTTCAAGAGCCGAACGCTTCTCTTTTTCGTGCATTCCCGTCGGGATACCACGGCCGTTATCAACCACCGATATGCTGTTACCTGGTAGAATCTCTATCCCTATCGTATCGCACCAGCCCGCCATTGCCTCATCTATGGAGTTATCAACGACTTCATACACAAGGTGATGCAGACCTCTGACATTCACGTCACCGATATACATGGCAGGACGCTTGCGCACTGCCTCCAATCCCTCCAGCACCTGGATGTTATTGGCACCATAATCGTTTTCAGCGTTCTGGATTTTTTCTTCTTCTGTCATTAATTTCTTATTTTTTTCAGGTTCTTAAAAACGTGCAAAGGTAAGAAATTTCCCACAAATATTCACCAAAAATTTTGACGAAAATACAAAAAATTTGCAGTATGTAAAGTATGTCAAAATTTGTATTTCAAACCTGCGAACAATTCAAACCCCATGCTCGGATAGTTGTAGTAGAGCTGATATTTGTCATGGAAAAGATTATGGACTTCAGCAAAAGCCGAAAAATCTTCATCTATCTGATAATCAGTACCTAACTTTATATCAAATGCCGGTTTCAGCTGGATATTCCCGCCGCATTCATTCATCGCCCAACGTTTTCCCACAATCGACATCGAGGCATCAAACTTCCAGAACTCATCATATTTGTAACCACCGCTCAAAGTCATCTCGAAAGATGGTTTATAATACGGAAATTCAATTGAATATCCATTGTAACTCAATGATATGGCAGCGTCAGCCTGTTCGTTGATCTTCCAGTTTGCGTCAGCCATGACATTCAGCACGTTGTAATCCATGAATGTCACGCCAAAGGTCTGAAGGTGATACATCGTCTCATCTCCGTCGTATTCAGCGAAGAAATCGAGGTCAGGAACAAAGAAAAGCCCGTCCTTTACGACACGGTACCTGACGCCAACATGGACATCTATCATCTTGACAACATTCATCTTAGCGCCGAGACCGAGGTCTATCTTCGTCTTCTCATAGCCGAAATCACTCAAATAGCTGAAGTCTGTCGTCACGAATGGGTTTTCCTTTACGACCGACTCGAAAGTGTTGATCTTCGACTTGCCTCCAGCCTTGACATAAAGCTCCAAGTCATTGTCCAACAAGAACAGACTGCCTTTCACATCAGGATATATGCCGACCTTGTCATCAGTCTTAAAGTCCAATCCAAAGCCGAGACGCATGTTATACATATCACCACTCATGTTAAAATTCGGCCTCAATGCCATCATAAACAGATTCTTATATATGTGGCCGTAATTCACGTCAACATCGCCACTTACAACGTATGAATCATCAGAATAAGCCAGATGAGCCTTCATATTCACCTGACTCTCATGTGTTCCGCCCACAATGCCGGCGTATCTGTAGTCACCACTGAATTCCTGATACAGCTGCCGATAGCTTGTGCCGACCGACGACCATTTTGCCCCAACCTTTACGGAATGGATGTTGCGTCCGTTTTTGTTTGTCACTGCATTACCATCAGCGTCGCCGTATGAGCGCAGGTGATACATATCATAATGGTAATCGCCGGATACGCACAGCTGACCTGTCTTAAACTTATTGACAGTCATCACATTAACTCCATTATTCATGAAAGTTGATTTCTTATAGTCCTTTTGGTCAACCCATGATGAATAATGATCGACACCGACATTCAACATCATTTTTTTCGTCAGTTCCGATGAATGATGGAATGAAAGTACCGGCGAGAGCCGCGTGCCAAGTGCCAGTTTCAAGAAATTGTCTTTACCGTAATAATCTGATGATGAAACGTATGGAACAGCACTCATCGTCTCGACTTCCATGTCAAAGCCGAAGTCAAAGTCTTTTGTCTGTGCCTTGTAATTTGGAATATTGAAATTATTCTGTGGGGTTTCAGGCATTTTCACTATACGTTCCGAGCGTTTTATCTGAGGACGGAACGAGCCTTCAACAGTGACCTGTTCATTATGTTCCTGCGCTGTCGCCGCCATCGGCAAAACAGCAATTATACTAACAATCAAATATTTAGCAAATCTATTCATTTTCATCTCTTTCTAATTTTGAAAGTTTGTTCTGAGCTGCTTCAACAATCTCGTTCTTATGCTGGTCATCCGGGTAGTTTTCGATGACGCTCTTCAAGGTCTCCCTTGCCTGAAAGACGTTATCCTTTGCCACATAGACATCGCTCAACACCAGGAATGCGCTGGCAATCAAATAGGTATAATCACCAAAATTGTCCGATATGTAAAACACTTTTTCCTCTGTCTTATCCAAATCCTTCATGTTCCAGTTTGCCAAGACATCGTAATAGGCAGCCTCGGCGCCAAGCTCAGTCCTGTCTTTTCTCGCACAGTCCTGAAGTCTTGCCGCAGCCGTGACATAATCTTTTTGGTTAAACAACGCGACTCCGGCAACATAGTTCATCTTGTTTTTCTGCTGCTGTGTCAGGTCAAGATTAGAGAGTTCCCTGCCGCTTTCAACAGCAGCGGCGAAATCTTCAAGTTTGAACTCACAATACATCTTTTTCTCGAGAGCTTCCGTCTTAATCTTCTGGTTATCAGTAATTTCCAAAAGCCTTGTATAATATCCACGGGCTTTTTCAAAGTCTGAGTCATCGTACGACATCTTTGCAATCTTCAGCAAGGCATTATCACTATAGTCGTTGTCAGGCTGGGAAATGATATATTCGAGATAAGGCTTTGACTCTTTCGCCCTGCCGAGTTTCTCCAACGAAACAAGTCCGAAATAATTTATCTTCAAGAGATAAACGCCCTTGGGATTATTCTCAACATATTGGTTTACAGCATTTAATGTCTCTTCATATTTACCTTCCTGATAGAATCTCTCAGCCGTCGCAAATGCTATCGAGTCCTGTTCCGACACGCTTGTAGCGATGCCGTTTGCTGCCGTGTATTCAAAAAACTCCTGCGTGCGGTTCGTTTCCATGTAAATATTCCTGATGATATTCACTGCCTCACGCGACTCATCGGTGTTAGGGTAGTCTTTCACGACTTTTTTCAACGATGTCAGAGCCTGTTCATACTGGTCGTTGCCGTAATAGAGCATCCCGATTTTAACCTGCGCCTGACGCGCGTACGACGAGCGCGTGCGTTCTCTTACAAGACGCGAGAAGGCGGTGATGGCGGCACGTTCGTCATTGGTGCCGAGATAAGCCATTCCTGTCTCGTACAAAGCGCGGTCATAGAACGAAGAGTTTTTATATTTCTCACATAACGCATTCATGCTGTTTACCTTACCATTCATATCGCCCAATGCGCCATAACCCATGCCGGTCTGGAACATCGCATAATCCGCGTTTTTCGAATCAAGTTTCGTGGCATTTCCATAAGCCGTGACCGCCTTGTCGTAATTGCGGTTCATGAACAGGCAGTCGCCGATACGCATCCACGCATCCGACTCGTATGTCTTCTCCACATCGTTTTGATTCACAAAGTAATTGAATTCCTTGATGGCGTTTGCGAAGTCGCCCTTCTGATAGAAGATATATCCGAAATCATAATACGCGAGCGGGAACATCTCCGACTGTTCGGCTCCAGGCATTTTCATGAATGCCGTCAGACATTTCTCGGCGTTTGCGAAATCTTTTTTCTGCAAATAAGCATCAGCGATCCAATAGGCTGCATCACTGCGCAGTTTGGCTGAAGCCTCGGCATTCTTGACTGTCTTATTGAGATATTTCACCGCATTGTCATAATCCAAGCCGGCCAGGAGCTGGACGCCCGTGTTGTATGTCAGCTGTGCATAGATACCTTCCATCTCGGCGGTCATCTTCGGGAAACGCTCGATTGTCTTCACAGCCTTGTCGTAGTCCTTTGTGTTCAGAAGCAGATGTACCACAAGCAGCCGAGCCTCATCAACACGCGACGAATACGGGTTTTTATCGAGAAAATCAGTGAGTTGCGCAACTGCCTCACCGAATGGGTCAACGCCTGGCATCATGCTGAGTCTTGCGTAATTGAAAAGTGCATCCTCACTCATCTGGTGGTCGAAGTCGGCCTTATACGCCGCGAAGAAAGCGTTACGCGCAAACTTCTCCTCGTGCATCTCAATGTAACATTGCGCGAGGTAATACGAACCGTATTGTCCGAGTTTGTCATCCTTGCGTTTTGTAGCATTCTGGAAATAAGTTACAGCGCCCTCATAATCAGCGGCTTTCATCTTGCAGAATCCGATTCTGAACTCCACTTCGCGTTGGAACGAGCGTCTTGTGCTTTTCCGGGCTATATCATAATATGTCAATGCCTTGGCATAATCTTTCTGCTGATACCACGACTCCGCCAACATCAGCGCGATCTCCGCCTTACGGTAGCCGTCGGCATTTGCGAGAATCTCGTCGGCGCGGTCTGTCACAGCCGAGAAGTCGCCGTTTGAGAAACTCATCTGCATCATGTAAAGAGGGACCACATCCTTGTATCTCGGGTTATTCTCAATCATCTTGAAGTTCTTTCCCGCTTCGTCATAATTTTTATCAAGATATTGAATATGAGCATAATAATACCTGGCATCATCTTGAAACCGGCTTGGCATCAGCATTGAGTTATGGAAGAGCGGAGAGGCTTTCTCCACGTCGCCTGTCTGGTAACAGGCAAGACCTTTCTTGAAATAAAACTCCGCTTTGTCTTTGTTCGCCAACGCTTCTGCGTCAACCGACTCGTATGTCTTCACTGCGTCGCGATATTTCCTGTTTTCAAGTAAGACATTAGCATACAGGAATTTAGCTTTCTGCGACAGTATGCTTGTCGGGTTTTCGCGGACGAAATCGGCAATTTGCTGCTGTCCGGCACCTGTGTATGCGGCACTCACCGCCTCATAAAATCTTGCTTCAACAGCATGATTGCCTTCCGCGTCGCCGGCAAGTTGGAGATAGTTGTCGAACAGCACTGCGGCGGCACTGTAATTTTCGTTTTCAAACAATGTCTTCGCCTCGTTGAACAGAGATTCAGGTTCATATTGTTCAAGGCGTTTCTGTGCTGACAACGAATTAGTTACAATCATCACCAACACTAATAACGCGTATATTTTTCTCGTCATGTCCATTTTAAAAATTTTTGCGAAATTACTAAGAAAAACGTCATTTCCGGTGGTTTATTATAAAAAATTTTGCCTTTGGATGGTCAGCACCCAAAGGCAAAAGAAAAGCGTAAGCGGGATTCTGTTCTCATTTCTGAGTGACTGTCATTTCTCTAAGCCAGCCGTCACCGGAAGGCTTTAGCAACCCACCCACCCGACTCGGACGAGCAGCCCTCTCGGCCCGAAGGCCATCATCGGTATATTTGGTTTTGCAGCCCATAAGGTTTACCCCAGGTCCGTGTCACCACGGAGATGCGTGAGCTCTTACCTCGCGTTTTCACCCTTACCCTCTCGGGCGGTTGTTTTCTGTGGCACTTTCTTCCTCTGTCTCCAGAGGCTTCCCGTTAGGAAGTATGTCGCTCTGTGCTGTCCCGACTTTCCTCACGCGTAATAATACGCCCGCGACAGTCGCTTTTCGGGCGGCAAAATTACAAAAAATTTGAAGACAGCAACAGGTTAATTTATTTTGACGGCTAAAAATTATAAATCAACGAAAAGCCACCCGTTTCAGATATGCCGAAACTCCAATATGCCGTTTCTTTATTTTTCTTAACCGATTCATTATAAATATCAAAACTTTTGAAAATATTTTTTTGTCCACTGAAACTGATAGGCAGTCCGACCATCAAGACGCCGAAGCCGGCCACACTGACCTTCCATAAGTCTTTTTTGCCAGCCAATAACCCGCCAAGTCCCCATCCGATGGTTAAGCCACCTGCAAAACTCAAAATATCGCCAATGACAACCATGGTTTTACCGGACGAATACTTTTGCATCGCTTCCGGAATATCCTTCAAAATATTTCCGGCATCAAACCAATTCACCGGCGATCCTTTATATCTTACGTTTTTTGTCTTGTCATAATATATCAGATTGTCATTATCATTAGCAAGCTCTTCTTCCGAAAATGCAAAGACATCTTTTTCTCCATTCTGATATCTTATCATGAAAACATCAGCCACCTTAATGCTCATGGCCGGCCCTTCCTGATTTGACCATTCATTGTATTCGATGACATCATCTCTTACCATCAACACTTTAGCTTGAATTTCATCACCTGCCTTGGTGATTATTACATCCTGAGCCAGCAACGGCATCACCGTCATCATAGCAAACACAAACATAAAAATCTTTTTCATGTCTTCTTATTTTATAATTACAAAACAAATGACAACATCACATATAACGGTCTCTTGACCTTTCCGTAATAATTCCCGACAATCGGAGTGCTACTCACCCCGAAACTTGTCCCGACCTGAATCATCAGGAATTTATAGCTAAACTGCATTTTAAGATCCCAGTTTATATAAAACGGTCTATACAACTCCCCGTTTTCACACATACGATATTTGTCCACGGATTTATATTCCTCGTTGTCAATGTGGAAAATTGTTGTATAGGTGTGAACTATTGCAAGGTCAAAAGTCGGGCCTGTCAGTGCCGACACCGCAAAATCTTTACCAAACTCATAGCGGTACTGCAACTTTATCGGCGACAAGTATATGTCGTTTCCGGCGAAATCACCTTTAAAAGTATATGGTGTCTGGAAACCCGAAACACTTTCTACATTACCCGAACCGGAATAATTCTCACGAAACATTTCAAATCCGAATGCCATAAACTCACATCCGAAACCTTGGCCAATGTCTGTGTTCCATGCGACACCCAGCATAATGCCATTCGTGAACTTTTTGTCACCCCACCATGAATACATATTTCTGTCTTCTTTGAGGACAATGCCCTGTGTGACATAGCCCACGTTTATCATAAATCTATGATTTTTTTCTTTTGTGTCATCATCCGTTTTGACATCTGACGGTTTTTCAGCCGGAGACTGTTTCCCGTAAAAAACATCTTTCTCGCCGTTTTGATACTTTATCATGAAAATCTTGTCAACACCTATGACATACACCGGGCCGTCCTGATTACTCCATTTCTTGTACTCGACTTCGTCTGTGCCAACTTTTAACACGACGGATTGGATTTCATCGCCCGTCTTGGTTGTGATGATGTCTTGTGCGAAAGTCAACATGGCAGATATGACCAGCAAGACTGTGACAATTATTTTTTTCATAACATTATGTATTTATAGTTAAACATTTCTATATATTACAGCTTAAACGTCTCCCCTGGCTCCGGAATCACGATGTCCTTGAAGCCGTTTGTCTTGGCGAGATAATGCGCGTATTTCTCCTGAACGCCGCGCTCGCCGTGAACAACGAACACCTTCTTAACCTTCTCAGGATCCTGGCATTCGAGATAATGAGCCATTTCCTTATAGTCGCCGTGGCCGCTCAACGCGTCAATCCTGAAGATCTCGGCGTTGACCTTGTGCGGCATTCCGAAGATGGAGACTTCTTTCTCGCCGCTTAACAATCTCGCACCCAATGTGGTAGGGGCGCAGTAGCCGACACAAAGTATCGTATTCCTCTCATGGTCAATGCTGTTAGCGATGTGATGCTTCACGCGGCCGGCCTCCATCATGCCCGAAGCGGATATGATGATGCAAGGCTCCTTGGTCGTATTCAACGCCTTTGAGACATTGACGTTGGTGACGTAACGAAGCGTGTTGAAGCCAAACGGATCCTCGTCGTATTCAAGGACTTCCGCGACCTCTTTGTTAAAGTCATCAAGGTGCATCTTGAAGATAGAGGTGGCGTTGGTCGCCAGCGGACTGTCAACATAAACCGGTATGCGCGGCAGATCACCATTGTTGTAAAAGTTATTCAACAGATATACAATCTCTTGCGTTCTGCCAATGGCGAAAGACGGGATAATCAGTTTGCCTTTTTTCTCAACGCATGTGTGGTGGATTATGTCAAGCAGTTTCTGTTCAGTACCGGTTTTGTCCTCATGGAGCCGGTCGCCGTAAGTACTTTCGGTGATGAGATAATCACACTGGAGGAAACGCGCCGGCGGTTTCAGCAGATAGTTATGTTCACGTCCGATGTCACCTGTATAGCCGATGTTCGTAACCTTGCCGTTCTCCTCAATTCTTATTGTGGCACAGGCACTTCCAAGCATGTGACCGGTGTTGTAGAACTTCACGCTGATGTCTTTGTCTATATAGAAACGGCGGTTCTGTTCCACCGAGATGAACAGTTCCATGCACGCGCGGGCGTCTTTTTCGGTATAAATCGGCTCCACAGGTCTCTGTCCCTGACGCGAGCGTTTCTTGTTGAACCAATGCACGTCGTTTTCCTGGATGAAACCGCTGTCGGGCAGCATTATAGAGCAAAGCTCGCGTGTCGCATTGGTGCAGATGACCGAGCCGCGGAATCCTCTCTTATAGAAATAAGGTATCAGGCCTGAATGGTCGATGTGTCCGTGCGTCAAGATGATATGGTCTATCTCCTCAGGATTGACCATGATGTTGCGGTTCATGGCATCAGTCTCAAGACCTTTCCCCTGAAACATTCCACAATCGAGAAGTATTTTCTTACCTTTATCTGTAGTAATCAGATGTTTGCTTCCTGTGACCTCGCGCGCCGCGCCGATAAACTTTATTTTCATGACATCATTCTATTTAACATTAATTTTCCTTGTGACATTTCCGTTTTCAGTCAGAATATTGATGAAATAAACTCCGCTTCCGAATGAAGTCAAATCAAGCTGAA
The DNA here is from genome assembly GCA_024400355.1 of Bacteroidales bacterium. GTDB lineage: Bacteria > Bacteroidota > Bacteroidia > Bacteroidales > F082 > Limimorpha. The sequence continues at coordinate 1,260 of JAKSMZ010000009.1, read as the reverse complement.
CTTCATCATCATCGATATTTTTCACCAAAAGAACCTGACCGAGCGAGTTGAAGACTTCGATTCTTTTCATCATTTCAGCCTTGATGACAATCATTCCAGACGTCGGGTTCGGATAAACCTCAACATCTGTCATCACATTTTCACAGACATCTGCATAGACTATCACCGTTTCAACCGGTTCTGATTCGCAACCATCATTATAGATTGCCACAATCTTGTAGTTGTATTCACCGTCTTTTTCCAAAATGTCAATTGCCTCATAATGATTCATAAACGGCACATTGACAATGCGTTTTATCATCTCAAACTCGCCGCCATCACAATTTCTGAAAACCTCGAATCTGTTAAGCTCACTTTCATAATCGGCTCTGTCCCAGGCAAGGCGGACGCAAAATTCATCATCTTCAATATAAGACTCGCTTTCAAAATTTTCCGGTGACGGGCATGAGCCATCAAGATTTGACTCTGATTCCTGCGCGAATGCCAGCTGCATGAACATCATGCAAAAGGCCAATAGCTGTATTTTCTTCATTTTTTCAAAATATTTTCGCAAAGATAAATAAAAAAAGGACGCCGGCAATCGACGTCCTTTATTATTTTCAAAAAACATTCAGACTATCTCACAACGACCTTGCGGACTGTTGTGCTGCCGTTAGCTGTAACCTTCAGGAAGTAAATACCTTCAAGTCCTTCGACATTAATCTGGACATTGCCGTTGGCGGCACCGCCCTTCACAACCTGACCAAGACCGTTGACAAGCTGATATTCATAGTTGTTTGCATTTGAAACGATGTTCAACACGTTTTCTGCCGGGTTTGGATAGATGCCGAAGCTGGCTTCATTTTCTTCAATACCGGTGTAATCCATGTCGATATGCACTGCTGCCGGCAATGCTTCTCCCTCGGCATATACTGCGATGACTAAATATGTGTAAGAGCCTTCAACGAGTTCTTCATCAACAAATGTTGTCTCTGTGAGGGCATCAGCCATGACAACGCCATTACATTTGACGATATATGAGAGTGCGTTCTCAGGAGCATCCCATGTGATGACAACGTTATGGCCATCCTGAACTGCCGCAAGATTCTCAACAGGATTTAGAATGACAGAGCCGCCGCCGCAGTTGACGTCAAACTGACATACAACGCCTGCAGCCGGAGTGCCACTGCTTGCGTAGATCTGCTCGCCGCCTTCGTATTCGATCTCGAATGAACATTCATAATTGTATGAACCAGAGACAAATGAGACCGTAACATGAAC
>JAKSMZ010000089.1 GCA_024400355.1 Bacteroidales bacterium | reverse complement strand
TTAACTGAAAGTCGGGACTTCTTGCTACGCCTATCTGAAGATCTCCTCGTACTTCAGCTCCTTCACCTTCCCGAACTTCTCCAACGCCTTCATGTCAATCTTTTTCTTGTTCCCCGACATCATGATGATAACCGGCCTGTCGGCGACATTCTTCTTGTAGAAATCATAAACATCCTGATATTCAACGTTCTTGATTATGTCCGTAATCTCAATTCTCGGGTCGTGGTCGTAGCCTTGCTCAATCCATGTGCTGACAGTTTTAGGAATGTCGCGGAAGCTGATGTAGTCGGCGGCTCTCGAGAGTATCAGGGCGTCTTTCGAGGCGTTGAATTTCTCGATGCGCTTAGGCATGTCGGTGATCAGGCCGCGCAACGCCTCGATGCCCTCGAAGGTCTTGTCCGACTGCGTGCCGAGGTAGGTGTAAAGGTAGCCTGGCTTCCTGTTAAGATGGTCTTGCGTGTAATAGCCGTATGCGCTGTAACCCAACGAGCGGAACTCCCTGATTTCCTGGAAGACAATGGAATACATGTCAGTACCGAAATATTTGTTGAAGACATTGGCTGTGGCTTTCTCTTTCTTGTCAAGCGTGTTGCCCGCGACGTACATGTAGATGTTGCTCTGTCTGAACTTCTTGCTGTGAGCCAGGAATATCTGGTTTTCAGAATATTTCTTCTCAATGCGGCATTTCTTCTCGGCTTTGACAGCATCGTCTTTTATGAGGTTGTGTTTCTTCAGCAGTCCGATAACCTCCTGATTGTCAGTGTTTCCGACAAAGGTGATCTCTCCGTTGTAGTTGAAGACGGTCTTGACTTCATCCAGAAGCTCTTCGCCGCTGCGTTTCGCCCAGTCCTTGACAGGCATCTTCGAGAGGAACGGTGAGTTTTCGCCGTATAAGGCGTAGTCGTAAACCGCCGAGCCCCAGGTCGCTGCGTCTTCTTTCTCGTTTTTCCTGCTCATCAGCTCACCTTCAACCAAAAGGTCTTTCTTCTTCTCGTCGTTGGAAGGTTTGAAAATTTTCTCTTCGCAGAGTGCGAGGATCTCGTCAAGGTCTTCCTCGTAACCTTCAATTCTCAACATCGAGCCGCTTTCGCTTGTAGAAAGGTACATCATCGCGGCAAACTTTGAAAACTCAAGTTCAATCTCTTCGTAAGTCTTTGACTCTGAGCCTTGAAGTTCAAAATAACTGATGGCTCTGTCAAGTTCTGCATCGTCAAGCTCACCGTAATTGTAGGTGATGTTCAGGTTGAAGATGTCGTTGTGCGGGTTCTTTGTCGAAATCATCGTGAAGCCGTCGTTGGCCTTGGTGATCTCAACGTCTTTGCCGAATTCGATGACTTGCGGCTTTACTTCCGGAACTTCCTCTGCCTCAATCATTTTGGCGAAATCCGACTTTGCCTCCGTGTTCTTCGCCTCGATAGGTTTCCAGTTCGGCTTGCCGACTTTGTCTTTCTTCGGGAAGCCCATGCTTGAGCGGACGTCAATGTAATTGTCGTTGAGGTATTTGTTCGCTATTGCAACCAGTTCTTCCTTTGTCATGTTCTGGATTTTCTCAGTCTCGGCGAGAAATTCCCCGTATGTGATGCCTTCCGACTCAAGTCCGAGGATGAGGTTTGACAGCGACTTGAGGTCTTCTGTCGTCTTCTTCCTGTATTTCAGCCATTCGGTCTTTGTGGCTTCAAAGAGTTCGTCGCTGAACTCGCCTTTTTTGATTTTGTCGATGGCGGCGAAGACGTATTCCTCGGCTTTCTCATGCGACTGGAAAAGCAGTTTCGGGATGTAAATCAACACGATGCCGCCAGCATCTTCAAGGCTGAGAGGCTGTAACACTGCGGCCATGATATTGCCGTCGAGCATGTCTTTGTCAATCACACCGGTGGCTTCGTTGCTGAAGATGCCCGAAAGCAGGCTCAAGGCCGTCATGTCTTCGTGTCCTTGCTCCACACCTTTATATACTATGATGCCCATCTTTATCGGACTCATTTTCACTTCTCTGACAATCTTCCTGTCATATTTCGGGAAGTTGTACTGTTTCTTTTCAGGCAGTTTGCCGCTCTTCCAGATTCCGAATTTCTCCTTCACCATCGGGATGATCTCTTCGGTGTTGAAGTCGCCAACAAGGATGAGTGTCATGTTGTTAGCCACATAATATGTGTTGTAGAACTCGCGCATCCTGTTGGTCTGCGGGTTCTTCAGGTGTTCGGTCAGGCCGACTATCGGGCGTCCGTATGGGTGGTCGCCGCAGGCTTCCTTGAACACGTATTCCGTGAATTTCGAGATAGGATTGTCGTCGTACATGTTCTTCTCCTCATAGACGGTCTCGAGTTCGCTCTGGAAAAGACGGAACACCGGGTTGCGGAAACGCTCGGCATACACGTCCATCCATTTCCCGATCTGGTTCGAGGGGAAGTTGTTGTAATAGACTGTGTAGTCGTATGAAGTGCCGGCGTTAAGGCCTTCGCCGCCCATCTTTGTGAGGATGACATCGACCTCGTTGGGGATGGCGTATTCCGTCGAGGCGATTGATAACTCGTTGATTTTCTTCTGGATCAAATCACGTTCCGCCTGGTCGGAAGTCTCGTGCAGCCTGTCGTACATCATGTCGATGCTGTCTAAATATACTTTCTCTGCCTCCCAGTTCGTGGTGCCGATCCTGTCGGTGCCCTTGAACATGATATGCTCGAAATAATGCGCCATGCCTGTGGCGTCTTCGGGGTCGTTCTTGCTTCCGGCGTGGACGAGCACGCTGCCATAGACGATCGGCTCTGAATGGTTTTCGCACATCACGACCTTAAGGCCGTTGTCAAGAGTGATGGTCTTGATGTCCAAGTTCGCGTCTTGAGCCTTCAAAATGCTGAAACTCAATAAGATGATGGTTGATAATAATATTTTTTTCATTTTGATGTGGTTTTAAATTATTTCCTCTGATTCATTTTTTTAATTTTTTCAATTCGTCTATGCTTATTCCGAAAAGGTCCATTTTCCTGAACATTTTCGGCAGTTCCTCTTCGATGAATTCTTTTTTCTGTTCGGCGAGAATCATCTCCTTGGCGTCGTCGCAGACGTAGAAACCGATGCCGCGTTTGTTCGCGATGATTCCCTTGTTTTGCAATATCTCGAACGACCTCATCACGGTGTTCGGGTTCACGCCAAGCTCAACGCCAAGCTCCCTGACCGACATGATTCTGTCGCCGCTGTTGAACTCACCGTTGAGAATCCTCTCGGCGAGATGGTCGCAGATTTGCAGATAAATCGGTTTGTGTCCGTTGAAGTCCATGATTAATATTTTTGTGTTTTGATTTTACGATATGTCAGGCCGAGCATGACGGCCGAGATGATTATGGAAATCATCCAGATGATGTAATTGGCTTTCCTGATGAAGTGAATCAGCATATCCCTGTCAAGCTCCGCATCTGCAATGCTGTCCATGAGGTCTTCGTGGTTCATGACCCATTTGATGAAGATTACCATTGCGAAAATGAAGATAAGTGTAAGAATGCCAATCATTTTGCTGGTTTTTCTTTTCTTGAAAATCATGTTGCCGAACATGAAGATTGACGACATCAGAATTACCGAAATGATTTTTGAGAAATAAATGAAGAATCCCGAAAACGCGTTGTTGACATCATCTAAATATCCGTCGTACATCAACGACTGGCTGCCCATCGCTTCAACTATTTCTCTGCCCCGTTCTTTTGCATTGAAAAGTAACTTGAAGATGAAGCCGTTGTAAGGGTTCTTGCCCGGGAAGGCTGCCATGATGGTGTCAAGCGCGACCGCGCCGGCCATATATACTATAGGTGTGACGATGACGCAGAAGATGAACATGCTGATGAATTTCTCCAAGCTCGAAGCCGGCATCATGGCGTATTGTATGCCTTTGCGCGGGTCGTTGCAGTCTTTGTAGAGCTTCGCCGGCGCAGCAATAAGCACTATCGTGGATAAGAATCTTAACATTTGCAGCCTGCCGGTGAGTTCTCCGCCTTGGCTGACGAATGTGAAACTGGTGAGCCAGAGGACCACGGGAATAGCCCATAAAATCACTAACGACCATCCGAAATTCGGGATGAAATTCATGGCATCCCTGCGGATGACTTTTCCTAATCTATTGAAATCTAATGTGTTGTTCATAATTCGATTTTTTAAAACTAAATACCTTAATCACCTAATTACCTGTTTGCCTTAAAATACTCCTTGTTTTTCATCACCGCGTTGAAAAGTGCCTCGATGTTGACGTTGCTCTCGATGCCGTCTTTGTTAGGCATCACGTTGATGTAACCGCCCGGCAGCATCTCCGAATAAAGCGCGCAATCCAGTTTCTCCGGACCGTATTCAAAATACACTTTCTTTGTGATTTCGGCGAAGCTCGCGTTGAGCAGCACGTCGTCGTTGTCGAGGATGACAATCGGATCTATCAGATTCTCAACGTCTTTCACCTGATGCGTCGAGATGATGATTGTCGATTCGTCGGTGCAGTAGTTGGCGATGACTTTTCTGAAAAGAGCTTTCGACGGGATGTCGAGGCCGTTGGTGGGCTCGTCCAAAAACAGATAGTCGGTGCGGAGCGAGAGGGCGCAGGCTAATAATGTCTTTTTCTTCTGGCCGTAAGAAAGTGCGTTGAACTTCTTCTTCGGATCGACTTCAAGCTCCTTTTCGAGCTTGTAGAAAAGATGAAGGTCGAAGCGCGGGTAGAAGACCCCGATTTTCCTGATGTATTTTTCGGGTGTCGTGTCTTCCGTGATCACTTCTTCCGGAAGGAAATAAACGTTCTGAAGGAACTCCGGCTTTCTGTCCGACGGTAGCATGTTGTCGATCGTGCAGATGCCGCCGTCGGGCCTCTGGAGGCCGCATAGAATTTTCAAAAGCGTGGTCTTGCCGACTCCGTTCTCGCCGAGGAGACCGTAAATATTACCTTTTTGAAATTCCAAATCGATGCTTTTGAAGACTTGCGTGTTTTTGTAACTGAAGTCTAAACTATTGATTTTTATCATATTGTGAATTTTTGTTGTGTTATTATTCATCAACTGTATTAGATAACTAATACACTGCAAAAATACACTTTATTTTAATATGTCAAGAAAAAAGTGAAAAATTTTC
>JAKSMZ010000088.1 GCA_024400355.1 Bacteroidales bacterium | reverse complement strand
GGAAATTGCTCTTCATCCTTGATGTACTGACAATCTCATTGATGTTTTTCATCTCGGCGGCAAACGACGACAACCCCTTCCGCACCGACTGCTCGTCGGTCGTGCAGAGGAACAAGTCATTCTGTATCATTATCTTTGCCTCCGCCGCTGGAATGCCGAAACCGTATTGGAAAAGATACTGGCACAACGCTAAAGTCTTCAAAACCACAGTCTTGCCGCCCATGTTCGTTCCCATGATTATAGTCGGACGGGTGCCGAAACGGATGTCTATCGGCTGGAATCCGCCCGTCAGTATCTCCTTCACCTCAGGGTTAAACATTCCTTTATATTCCGTCTCACCGTCATCCGAGATGGTCGGAAACACAAGGTTCATCTTTATCATCTGAAACGCTTTCGCAAGATTCAAGTCGATGAACGCCAACGCTTTCTGCGCCGCCTCAAGGTCATCGGCGAATTTTGAGAGCTGCATCGACAGTTTTGCTCTCACCTCGTCCTCGATGGAATTTGCTTCGGCAAACAACGTCTCGTCAAACTCGTCTTTCTCCTTCATCAGGCGGCGAAGCTCCTTGAGCCTTTCGTTGTAAGAATCGTATATGTAAAACGTCGCAATTTTCATGCCATCTGGGTCAAGTATGCTGATAACTTCCTCAAGATCTGGGATAAAAACGCAACCGTCCAAATGCAGTTTGTCTATTATGACCTGTATGTCTGACGAAAGGATCGCCAGATGTTTCACCTCGAACAACTCGATGTCATCCAAGATGTATTTGTTTTTCAAGTGGTTAATTGTACCCTGAATCTCTTTCAGATTACAGAGTTTGAATTGCAAGGTGTTGATTTGATTAAGGCTTTCCTTCTGATTTACAACATTATAGAACTCTTTCAGAATATGATATTTTGTTTCAATCTCAACATTGTTCTTCGGCATCTCCGAATCGAGAAGCAGACGGCGCGTATAGCCCGAATGCGTGTCGAGGTTGTCGATCATGTATTTCAGACCGCAGGGTGAATCTATGAGTTGTTTCAGTTGCATCAGTTTTTCATCAAATCATAAACCGGAAGGTTGATTGCTTCCGATAGTGTTTTACAAAGTTTTTCCGAATCCAAAACCATGCCATTTGGCGCAGTCGGGTTCACTGTCACGGCGATGAGCTTGCTTTTCATCATAACGCTTATCTTTCCGCCGCCACTCACGAAGCCCTTATATAATAAAGGTGTAAGGAAAATCTTCGTGAAGTCGGTGACCACAACCTCCGTCTCCTTGAACAAACGTTTTCCGCGAATATGGTTCAGAAACGTGTCGGTCAACGCGCCGGTCAAGTATAGCGTCCTGCAATGTTCGATGCCTTCGGTGCAAAGATTCGTTGACAACGATGATGTCACTTTCAGGTCATGAAGTTCGTCATTGTCATCGACCGCCCACACGCCGCTGTGAATGTCATTGAATCTCAATCTGTTCTCCTCGGAAGTGAGGTCAAGGTTTATCATTTCCACCACGAAAGCGGTCTTCTGCACGAGTGTGTTTATGTTTGCGGAATAGGCCGCACCCGTTGACAGAATCATCGACTCGCTTGTTGCCGGCGACGCGAGGCTCATCCGCGAAAGCGCACCGTCAATCAGAATCAAGTCGATGTCGAATTTCCGCATCGAAGTCATCCAGCGTCTCAGTCCGAAGTTCGACGAAGGTCCCGAAAGTAAAATCTTTCCCTTTGTCAGTGCCTTTGCCGTCACAATTCTTCCGAGTGAGGTGCTTTCATCGCTCACATCGACAAGTTCCGAAACCAATTTTCTGTTCAGATAATGTTTCTCGCTTGTCGCAAAAAAAGTGTTCGCCTTCAAAATAATCTCCGGCTTGGCGGTACGTGTCACCTGATCCGTCGTCTCGCCGTCAATACCGATGGAACTCACTGCAATACGCATCCCGTCGAGGGGCAAACGGTCAAGCACATAGTTAAGACAAACGGTCTTCCCTGTGTTTTTCTCAAGTCCGACGATGGAACAACTTTTGTATTTAACGAGTTCCTTTATAAAAGGCATTGATTATCAATATAAACGATTATTCCTCTTTCTGTTCTTCAGCGACAGGCACATCTACCTTCACTGTTTTCATCTTTTCGCCGATAAACCATGTGAACAAGACATACAAAATGCCTGCTGCAATTGCATATATGCCAGCCTCGATGATGTTCTCGAATCTGTCACTTGTGGGGTGCAGAATCAGAACCAAAACCGAACTTGCAAACCATTGTAGAAAGGCGAAGATTACTCCGGCCTTCCATCTTGGGAAATTCTTATATTGCGCCATGATAACTTGTGTTTAATAAATTTCAAAGATTGGCCGGAATCAAAATAAAAGAAACCGGCCAATCTTTTGTCTGGACCATAAATTATTTCTTATTGCGTTCGTGACGTTTCAGATGAGCCGGTTCGATGTTCATCTTCTCGCCTTCGAGGAGTGTGAGGACGCCGTCAACAGGTCTGTTTCTGTCAACATCTTCGACTCTCTCGGCTTCGAGTTTCTTCTTAAGAGCCTGGCATTCAGGGCAGTTGCAGTCGCTGTGGTATTCCGCCGGTTCTGTGTAGGTCGTGATGACACCTTCGAAGTTACGGAGCACCACTCTGCCGGGTGACTGTGAGATGACGTACTGTGGCATGACCGGTGTCTTGCCGCCGCCGCCCGGAGCATCGACGACGAATGTCGGGACGCAGAATCCTGAGGTGTGGCCGCGGAGACCTTCGATGATCTCGATGCCTTTCGACACTGGTGTGCGGAAGTGTTCAAGACCCATTGAGAGGTCGCACTGATATATGTAATAAGGTCTGACGCGCATCTTCACGAGTTCGTGGACGAGGTTTCTCATCACGAAGACGCAGTCGTTGATGCCGCGGAGCAACACGCTCTGGTTACCGAGCGGGATGCCGGCGTCGGCGAGACGTGCGCAAGCAGCCGCTGATTCCGGTGTCACCTCGTTCGGGTGGTTGAAGTGTGTGTTGATCCATATCGGATGATATTTCTTCAGCATGTCGCACAAAGCCGGAGTGATACGCTGCGGGCACACGACAGGCGTGCGTGTTCCGAGACGGACGATCTCCACGTGCTTGATCTTACGGAGACGGCTGATGATGTATTCCAGCTTCTCGTCGCTGACCATCAAGGCGTCACCGCCCGACAGCAACACGTCGCGGACACATTCTGTCTTCTCGATGTATTCCAATGCTTTCTCGATACGGTCTTTCGGTGACTCGTCATCTTTCTGGCCTGCGAAACGGCGGCGTGTGCAGTGACGGCAGTACATCGAGCACATGTCGGTGATCAGGAACAGCACTCTGTCAGGATAACGGTGTGTGAGGCCGGGAACCGGTGAGTCCTCGTCTTCATGCAACGGGTCGAGGAGGTCGGCTCTTGCGATGTGTGTCTCAGCCGCTGTCGGGATGCACTGACGGCGCACCGGATCATGCGGGTCGTCTGGGTTGATGAGGCTTAAATAATAAGGTGTGATGGCCATGCGCAGTGTCTGCAATGTCTTCTTCACGCCTTCTTCTTCCTCTTCGGTCAGTTTGATGTATTTCTTGAGCTGGTCGAGATTCTCAATACGGTTCTTGACCTGCCATTTCCAGTCGTTCCACTGTTCGTCGGTAACTTCCGGGAATAATTGTTTTCTTCTTGATTCGCCCATTTTATTTGATATTGGTTATTAACATTACTAACGTGGATTTTCAATTGTAAAGACGGTGCGCCAAATTGTAAAGACGGTGCATGCACCGTCTCTACAATCTTCATTCCCACATGTCAATTATGCATAGAGTTCTTCAAAAATATTGCGGAGTTTCTCGCTCTCGCGGAGTTCCTGCAATGTGAACTCGGCGTGGCCTTTCGTGTAGCCGTTGCCCATGATCATGTTCACGTCAGCGCCGATGCCTTCAGCACCGAGTGATGCCTTCGTGAAGCTTGTCGCCATCGAGAAGAAATAGACAACGCCGTCGTCCTTTGTGCAGAGGACTGCTGTCATCTCCTGATCCGGCACGTTGACGCAGTTGATTGTGACGTCAGCCATCTTGCCGTTGGTGAGGCGTTCGACGAGTTCGTAGATCTGAACTGGTGTCATGCCTGCCGCGCTCTCGACGATGTCGCAGAAGCCGAGGTCCTTGATGCGCTGTGTTGATTTCGGGCTGTTGGCGATGCCGATGACCTTACCTGTGACACCGACGCGTTTCTTCGCCTCGTAGCAGCAGAGCATACCTGACTTGCCGCCTGCGCCGAGGATGACGACTGTCTGACCATACTGGCAGAGTTTCGCTGTCTGTGCCGGTGCGCCGGCGACGTCTAATGCTGACAGAGCGAGTTTCTCCGGCATGTCGGTCGGGATCTTCGCATAGATTCCGCTCTCGAAGAGGATGGCCTTGCCTTTGATGTCAACCTGGTCGATTTCAGGACGGATCTCAAGGATCTCGTCAATGCGGAGAGGTGTGAGTGACAAGGAGACGAGTGTTGCGATGCGGTCGCCTTCCTTGAGGTCGATCTTGCCTTTCAAAGCGTCGCCGATCTTCTCGACCTTGCCGAGGAGCATACCGCCTGAACCTGTTCTGCGGTTGCGGTGTTTGCCCTGAAGCTCAACGTTATAGAACATTTCCTTCTTCACTTCTTCCATGATCTTGGCTTCGCTTGCGCCTTCACCGGCCTGCTGTTTCGCATAATTGTGAATGTCGGTGAATGAAGCCGAGTCAATGTTCAAAGTCTGGACGTCGATGAGAATCTCGTTGTCGTAGATCTCGTCCATGTTGTTGTCAAGTTTGTTAGCTGGTTGTGGAAGAACGCCTTTTGGTTCAATCACGCGGTGTGTACCGTATTTATTTCCGTGTTTCTGCATTGTGTTTTATTTTTTAATTGTTAATATTCCTTAAATTCCTAATTACCTATTTTCCTAATTACCTAATTACCTCTTCTTGAGTCCGAGAATTTCTCTTGCCTCATCGCTTGTTGCGATCGGTCGGCCGAGTTCTTTTGCCAGTCTCACGACTTTCTCAACGAGTTCGCCGTTTGACTTGGCGAGGACTCCTCTTGACAAATAGAGGTTATCTTCGAATCCGACGCGCACGTTACCGCCCATTGCGATGGCTGCTGCCGCCATTGGGAA
>JAKSMZ010000087.1 GCA_024400355.1 Bacteroidales bacterium | reverse complement strand
TTTTGCTCCGCAAAAGAAATCTGTCAATAATCCTCTTAAAATCTGTCAATAATACGTGTCTCACGGTTCTTCCTGTTGCTATAGAAGTCTTATTTTCTCAATAGTTCCGTCAGAATATCTTTCGTACCATTCGCTATAAATCCCTTCTGGAGAAAAATTTATAAGCATTCCATACGGCAGATGGGTGATGTTCAAATAGCTTTTTAATTGCTTTCTGTGTTCATCTCCTACAAATTTAATCGTCTTCAATTCAACAATAATTTCTTGATTGATAACCAAATCCATCCTGTAGTTTTGATCCAACTTGACATCATCCCAATATATCGGCAGAAAGACTTGCCTTTCGACAATATAACCGTCTAACTCCAACAAATATCTCATTGCGGCTTCGTAGGCTGACTCAAGAAGACCGTAACGGTATTTGTTATAGACTTTCATGGCGACACCAGTGATGTCTGCAAAAAACCTATAGTGTTTATTATGTTCTTCAATCAAATTCACAGGCTATGCAATGATTTTATGATTGGATTTTTGAAAGATTTTTGCCCGTTAGGGCTTCTTGAAAACAATTAATCTTCTACCTGAGCCTTGAGGTAGAGTTTCCTGACAAACTTCATGTCGTGGTCAATCATTATCTTGACGAGCTGCTCGAAGCTGGTCTTGCGCGGGTTCCAGCCGAGGAGTGTCTTGGCCTTGGTCGGGTCGCCGAGGAGCTGTTCCACTTCCGCCGGACGGAAGTATTTGGGATCGACTTCGACAATGACCTTGCCTGTCTTGGTGTCTATTCCTTTCTCGTTCACGCCTTCGCCTTCCCATCTCAGTTCGATTCCGACGTGATGGAACGCGAGTGTGGCGAACTCACGCACGGTGTGATATTCGCCTGTCGCGATGACGAAGTCCTCCGGCTTCTCCTGCTGGAGGATGAGCCACATACACTCCACGTAGTCCTTGGCATAGCCCCAGTCACGGAGTGAGTTGAGGTTGCCTAAGTAGAGCTTGTCCTGGAAGCCCTGTGCTATGCGTGCTGCGGCGAGGGTGATCTTGCGGGTGACGAATGTCTCGCCCCTGCGCTCCGACTCGTGGTTGAAGAGGATGCCGTTGACGGCGAACATGCCGTATGACTCGCGGTAGTTCTTGGTTATCCAGAAACCGTATTGTTTTGCTACTCCGTACGGGCTTCTCGGATAGAATGGAGTTGTCTCTTTCTGAGGAACTTCCTGCACGAGGCCGAACAGTTCTGATGTTGACGCCTGATATATCTTAGTCTTCTTCTCCATTCCGAGGATTCTCACTGCTTCAAGAAGGCGGAGGACGCCCGTCGCATCGGCTTCGGCAGTGTATTCAGGGCAGTCGAACGAGACCTTCACGTGGCTCTGTGCCGCGAGGTTATACACCTCGTCGGGCTGCACCTCCTGCAATATGCGCACGAGTGACGACGAGTCGGTCATGTCACCGTAGTGGAGGTTGACGAGACGTTTCTGTTTCATGTCGCGTACCCATTCGTCGAGGTAGAGGTGCTCGATGCGTGCTGTATTGAACGAACTGCTGCGGCGGATGATGCCGTGGACTTCATATCCTTTTTCAAGCAGGAACTCGGCGAGGAAGCTTCCGTCCTGTCCTGTGATGCCTGTGATAAGTGCTGTTTTCATGTTGTATGTGTGTATGTCTTTTTTCGTTGTTGTTTATTAATCTCTTTTGAAAATATCCCTCGTGTAAACTTTTTCCTTCACGTCGTCGAGGCAGCTGTCGTACCTGTTCGCTATGATTGCACGTGAACGGCGTTTAAACTCGCCGAGGTCGTTCACCACCTCACTGCCGAAAAACGTGCTGCCGTTTTCGAGTGTAGGCTCGTATATTATCACCACCGCGCCCTTCGCTTTCACGCGCTTCATCACGCCCTGTATCGAACTCTGGCGGAAGTTGTCGGAATTCGACTTCATCGTCAGTCTGTAAACTCCGATAGTCACAGGCTCCTTCGATCCCGTGAACTGGTTGTCGGTGGTATAGCTGTACCAGCCGGCCTTGCGCAGCACCGCGTCGGCGATGTAGTCCTTGCGCGTGCGGTTGCTTTCCACGATGGCCTGTATCAGGTTCTGCGGCACGTCGTCGTAGTTCGCGAGGAGCTGCTTCGTGTCCTTTGGCAGGCAGTAGCCGCCGTAGCCGAAGCTCGGATTGTTGTAGTGGCTGCCGATGCGCGGGTCGAGGCCAATGCCGTCAATGATGGCCTGTGTGTCGAGGCCCTTCATCTCGGCGTAGGTGTCAAGCTCGTTGAAGTAACTAACGCGCAAGGCGAGGTATGTATTTGCGAAAAGTTTAACGGCCTCTGCCTCCTTCAAGCCCATGAACAGTGTCGGTATATTTTCCTTTATCGCGCCTTCCTGAAGCAACCTTGCGAATGTGTGCGCCGCCTCGGTCAGCTGACCCAGGTTGTTCACCTCGAACAGTTTCGGCGTCCCTACGATGATTCTTGAAGGGTAAAGGTTGTCGTAAAGAGCCTTGCTCTCACGAAGGAACTCCGGCGCGAAGAGCAGGCGCAGGTCTTTGCCGTACCGTTCGTACAGACGCTGGCAGTAGCCCACGGGTATGGTGCTCTTTATCACCATTATCGCCTTCGTATTTATCTCTAATACTTTGTCTATCACGCTCTCCACCGCCGAGGTGTCGAAGAAGTTCTTCTGCGGGTCGTAGTTCGTCGGCGCGGCTATCACCACTAAGTCGGCGTCACGGTAGCCCTCCTCGGCGTTGAGTGTCGCGCGGAGATCGAGGGGCTTGTTCGCGAGATAATCCTCAATGTAGTCATCCTGAATAGGCGACTTCCTGTTGTTCACCAGATTCACGCGTTCGGGCACGATGTCAACCGCCGTCACGTGGTTGTGCTGCGCCAGCAGTGTGGCGATTGAGAGACCTACATAGCCGGTCCCAGCTACTGCGATATTCATGTTGTAAATCGTATTTGCTTAATAATCAAAAGCAGAACTCCACCCTCAAAACCTGAAACCTTCAAATTCCTTAAACACTCTTTCAACCACTCATTCTGGGGGTGACGTTACATAACGTCAATATACAGCTTCGCCTTCTCAGTCACATCCTGAGCTGGCCGCTGCATGTCAATTCATAACAAAACTCATTGAGATACAAAACATTAAGGCAAAATCAGATTCACCTCAAAATTCTCAAGGCAGTTTTATATTAAAATCGCAAATTTACATATTATATCAACATGTACGACATTTTTTTGTATATATTTTAAAATTCAATTAGGTGTTTTTTGGTTTTTGGTACACAAAAAAAATGACGGGCGACAAGGCGTCCGTCATCACAGCTGATGGGGGTTATTTTCCCATCATATTTTTTATGCAAGCCTTCAGGCTGTCGGTCCAATACGGCACCTCAACGCCGAAGGTCTGCTTGATCTTTGTCTTGTCGAGAACTGAATACGACGGGCGTACCACCGGGCTCGGGAATTCGTTGCTGTGGCACGGTCTCACGTCGCAGCCCCTCTGCCCGGAGAACTCCTGTATCATCTTCGTGAAATCATACCAGCTGCACACGCCTTCGTTTGAGTAGTGATATATTCCGCTCACCGGTTTTTTCAAAATGGTGACAATCGCCTTGGCGAGGTCAAGGGCATACGTCGGAGTCCCGACCTGGTCGAAGACTACATTCAGCTGCGGTTTCGTCGCCGTCAGGTTAAGCATAGTCTTGCAGAAGTTCTTGCCGAACTCACTGTATAGCCACGCCGTCCTGATAATCACGTAATTACAGCCTGAAGCGATGATGTTTTGTTCGCCGTGAAGCTTGGTGAGACCATAAACGCCTGTCGGTGTACCTTTCTGGTCTTCCTTGCACGGGATGTTGTATGGCTCCTTCCCAAACACGTAATCTGTGGAGACATGCACGAGCAGGCCTCCAACCTCTTTCATCGCAACAGCCAGATTCTCAGGGGCTTTGGCGTTGAGGGCCTCGACCAGATCGAAACGCTCAGGGTCCTCGGCTGCGTCAACATTCGTCCACGCGGCACAATTGACTGTCGCCTCAATTCTGTTGGCTGCAACGTATGCACGGACAGCCTCAAGATCAGTGATGTCAAGATGTTCATAGCCGTCGCATACGTCGGTGAAGAAATACCTGTCCCGACTGCCTTTGGCTGTGATTTGCATTTCATTGCCAAGCTGTCCGTTGGCTCCTGTCACAAGAATATTCATATCGTCTGTTCTTGAATGTCAACGACTCAAGAATAATTAGTTTAATATTCGTCTTCGTGGAAAAAGAAATCATCCTTGGTCGGGTAGTCGGGCCAGAGGTCTTCGATTCTTTCGTAAACCTCGCCTTCGTCCTCAATCTCCTGAAGGTTCTCAATGACTTCCTGCGGTGCGCCTGTTCTCATCGCCCACTCAAGAAGTTCCTCTCTTGTTGCCGGCCATGGAGCATCCTCCATTTTCGACGCTAATTCTAATGTCCAATACATGGTAAAGTATTTTTATTTTCGGGGTGCAAAAATACTACAAAAAAAAGTTTTGTCAAGTGTTTTTTTTACTTTTTTTAAATGTTAAATAAAAAGCTGATTATCAATAAATTAACTGAAAATTTTACTCTCAGTCCTCAACACTTAACACTAATCTCTTTCATCTTTTAACTTTTCTCTTTCAACGGAATCAGCACTCCTCAGGCTGCCATCGTCTGTCGTTTTCGATGAACGTCCTCGACATCACGAAGAAGAAGTCGGAAAGTCTGTTCAGATACCTCAGAACCACTTCGTTGACTTTATAATCTCTGCTCATCCTCACCGCCGCGCGTTCCGCGCGGCGGCACACGGTGCGGCACACATGACAGCGTGAGGCAAGGATGTTGCCTCCCGGGACTACCAGGCTGTTCAGCGGCGGCAGCTCTGCATTCATCGCATCAATGTTGCGCTCAAGATATTCAACGTCGGCGCCGGTCATCTGCGGAAGCTGTTTCCTCAGCTCACAGCCGTCGTCGGTGGCGAGCAGACACTCCATCACCATCAGCTTCTTCTGTATCTCCGCAAACTGTTCCTGAAAATGCTCTGTAGAGTCCATCAGCACCGCGACAAACGCGCTCAACTCATCAATGGTGCCGTAAGCCTCAAGCCGCACATCGTCCTTTCCGACACGCGTGCCGTTCACTAACGACGTCGTGCCGTTGTCTCCCGTTTTTGTATAAATCTTCATAATAACCTATTTAAAAACTCAACTCTT
>JAKSMZ010000086.1 GCA_024400355.1 Bacteroidales bacterium | reverse complement strand
AAATCGCCGGTGTACCAAGGGTCGGCGACATCGCGGCGCTTGCCGGCATGCGACATCATCAGCGAAATCTTGTTGTCGGTGTCCTCACCGAAGAGTTTCCTCAAATTCCGTAGGTTGTTTTCATCCATCGCAATGATGAAATCGTAATATTCATAGTCGCGGCGTGTGATCTGTCGGGCCATGCGACTGCCGTATTTCACACCTTTCTGTGACAGAATCCGTCGCGCCGGAGGATAGATGTCATTGCCGATCTCCTCGGTTGAAGTCGCCGCCGACGCAATCTCAAACTCGTCAGCCTTGCCAGCCTTTTCCACCATGTCCTTCAAAATATATTCCGCCATCGGACTGCGACAGATATTTCCGTGGCAGACGAAAAGCACCTTATGTTTCTTCATTTTAATTTTTCGGCAAAATTACAAAAAAGCCGCAAAACCGGATTTATTTTCCCGCAAGTCACGCAGATATATTCGAAGAATATTTTTTATGAAAAAGTAATTGTATATCAAAACTTTTTGTATCTTTGCGCTTCATTCAAATCTTTTCCCAAAATTGGTTTTTTGAATTGAAAATCAATGATTTGAAAGTTATGAATTAAAGTCAAACAATCCTCGGTGTTTCAATTTGGGAGGAATATCGGGTACAATTTTACAAAAAATAAATGAGCGAAAACGAAAACATCGTCAACGAAGAAGTCAAAAACGTTGAGGAAAAAGAAACAAAAAGAGTGAAACCGGTTCCGGCAGAAGATTTCGACTGGAGCAGCAATTCAAAGAAGCACGACAGCTACAGCGATGCAGACCGCGAGAAAATGGCTGCAATGTACGAGAAGACAATGAGTCAGATCGGCGACCATGAGGTCATCGACGGCACAGTTGTCGCAAAGACAGCACGTGAAGTGGTCGTCAACATCGGCTTCAAGTCAGACGGTGTTATTCCGATTTCAGAGTTCCGTCACAACCCGGACCTCAAGGTTGGTGACGTCATCGAGGTTTACGTTGAGAATCAGGAGGGTGTCAATGGCCAGCTCGTCCTTTCACACAAGAAGGCACGCCTGCTGAAGTCATGGGACCGCGTCAATGCAGCATTCGACAGCCAGGAGATCGTCCGCGGCTTCGTGAAGAGCCGTACAAAAGGCGGCTTGATCGTCGATGTGTTCGGCATCGAGGCATTCCTGCCAGGTTCACAGATTGACGTCAAACCTATCCGCGACTACGATGTGTATGTCAACAGCACAATGGAGTTCAAGGTCGTGAAGATCAACCAGGAGTACAAGAACGTCGTTGTTTCACACAAGGCACTCATCGAAGACGAAATCGAGCAGCAGAAGAGCGAAATCATCAGCAAGCTTGAAAAAGGTCAGGTTCTCGAAGGCGTTGTCAAGAACATCACCAACTACGGCGTGTTCATCGACCTCGGCGGTGTTGACGGTCTCATCCACATCACAGACCTTTCATGGGGACGCATCAACGATCCTAAGGAAATCGTCCAACTCGACCAGCAGATCAAGGTCGTTATCCTCGACTTCGATGACAGCAAGAAGCGTATTGCTCTCGGCCTGAAGCAGCTCACACCACATCCGTGGGATGCCCTCGACCCGAACATCAAGGTCGGTGACACAGTGAAGGGTAAAGTCGTCGTCATCGCCGACTACGGTGCGTTCATCGAGATCGCCCCAGGCGTTGAAGGCCTCATCCACGTCTCAGAAATGTCATGGTCACAGCATCTCCGCACAGCTCAGGACTTCCTGCACCTCGGCGACGAAGTCGAAGCGAAGGTCCTCACACTCGACCGCGAAGAGCGCAAGATGAGCCTCGGCATGAAGCAACTCATCCCGGATCCATGGGCAAACATCTCAGAACGTTATCCAAAGGGTTCAAAGCACACTGCAACAGTCCGCAACTTCACCAACTTCGGCATCTTCGTAGAGCTTGAAGAAGGCGTTGACGGTCTCATCCACATCTCAGACCTCAGCTGGTCGAAGAAGATCAAACACCCGGCAGAGTTCACCAAGATCGGCGATACAATTGATGTCATCGTCCTCGATGTTGACGAAGAGAACCGCCGTCTGAGCCTCGGCCACAAACAGCTTGAAGAGAACCCATGGGATGTCTTCGAAAGCATCTTCACAGTTGGTTCAATCCAGCAGGGTACAATCATCAGCACAAACGAGAAAGGCGTTGTCGTTTCATTGCCTTACGGCGTTGAAGGTTTCTGCCCGAACCGTCACCTCAAGAAAGAAGACGGCACGACAGCCAAGAACGACGAGACTCTTGATTTCAAGGTGATTGAATTCTCAAAGGAAAACAAGAAGATCATCCTCTCACACTCACGCATCTGGGAAGAGACAAAGGCAGTTGCAGAAGAAGCTGAAGCAGCAGAAAAAGAGAAAGCACAGAAAAACACGAAACGTGCTGTTAAACAGATCAACGACAGCGTCGAACGCACAACATTAGGCGACCTCGACGTCCTCGCAGCTCTGAAAGAAAACCTCGAAAAAGAGGAAAAAGGCAACAAATAAGCCTGACGACAGAATAATTAGTATTCTAAATAAGAAAGCGTTTCCGTAACGGAGACGCTTTTCTTTTTTACCGCAAATCGCACGAATGGCACGAATATTTCAGTCCGCATACTGCTCTGATTTCATGCAGATGTTTTTCAAAAAGATCCACGTTTGACCCGCGAAATATAAAGGATTTTTATTAACTTTGCGACCTATTTCAAAGATATGAAAATTGTCTTCCTCGAACCCCTCGGATTCACCGTTGAATCCATCGAAAAAGCCTGTGAGAACTTGAAAAGTCAAGGCCACGACATCGTCATCTTCCCTGACAAACGTCAGGAATTGAACATCGAACGCGCCAAGGGAGCCGACATCGTCGTGCAGACCGACATGCCAATGGGCAAGGATTTCTTCGTTTCATGCCCAACCCTGAAAATGTTGGCAATAGCAATAGTCGGCCTCGACCATGTCGATTTGGATTATTGCGATAAGCAAGGCATTCTCGTCAGGAACGCAGCAGGCTATTCAACGGAGGCAGTCGCCGAGCTGACCATCATGATGATGATTGGTCTTCACCGTCATATTATTGAGAATGAAAGCATTATGCGCAGATGCTGTAAAAACGCCATACTTCCCGGGAAAGAGATTTCAGGCAAGAACATCGGCATCATCGGCATGGGGGCGATAGGCCGCCGCACAGCGGAATTAGCGAAGGCGTTCGGCTGCAATATTCTGGCGTGGAACAGAAAGCCCATTGACATTGAAGGTGTTACATTCGTTGACAAAGAAACGCTACTCAGAGAATCAGACATCGTCTCACTGCACATTGCCTTGAACGAAGAGACACGCGGCTTCATTTCCGCCAGGGAACTTGGAATGATGAAAAAAACAGCTGTAATAATCAACACGGCACGCGGCGGTCTCATCAACACCAACGACCTCGCCGGAGCGTTGAAAACCAGGAAGATTGCCGGCGCAGCACTCGATGTTTACGACGGTGAGCCGCCTCTCTATTACGGACTGCCGCCGATGACAAAAGAGAACCCGCTGCTGTCGGCACCAAACACCATGCTGCTTCCACACATCGGATTCGGCACCATCGAAGCCAAAGAATTAAGACTTAAACTTGTTATTGAGAATATTGAAAAATTTGTAAATAATTGAATTTCAAATGAAAAGAATCTTAGCTCTATCGTTTGCCCTGACACTTGCCATTTCTTCATGCAATACATACAAAAATTCAGAAACAACTGAAAACGAACAAGTTACCGACACGATTACCGCGAAGGCACTTCAGGAATGGAGGAGCGACCACTTCGGGATGTTCATTCATTTCGGAGTCTATTCAAGACTCGGCGGAATATGGAAAGGTGAAAAAATCCCTTATTACGGCGAGCAGATCATGAACCACGCCCGTATCACAGTGCCTGAATATGAAGCAGTTGCGAGAGAATTCAACCCCACAGGCTTCAACGCCGACGAAATAGTTGAACTCGCCGGAAACGCCGGAATGAAATACATCGTCATCACCACGAAACACCATGACGGATTCTGCATGTTCGACACGCAAACCACTGATTATGACATCGTTGACTTCACTCCATACGGCAAAGACGTTGTCGGACAGCTCGCTGAGGCCTGCCACCGGCACGGAATGAAACTCGGTTTTTATTACTCCCTCCCCGACTGGCATTATCCGCTCAGCATCCCGCATCTTGAACCGGATTCGACGACAAAGTGTTGGGAACATGTGAATCAGGTTTATTCGCCGTTGGAAACGATCACTCCTGAACTTGAAGAATATATCGTCAAGCAAATCAGCGAGTTACTGACAAATTACGGTGAAGTCACGACTTTGTGGTTCGACATGGGACTTGTGACGCCGGAGCAAAGCAGACGTTTCCGCGAAGTAGTCAAAAGCATTCAGCCTCAATGCCTTATCAACGGCAGGATTATGAACAGCCAAGGCGATTACATGACATTGCCCGACAACGGCGACGTGGCGTCGTATGGCGACATTTACTGGGACAATCCGGCATCGCTTTACGGCACATGGGGTTACAAGTCGTGGATTGAACGCCCCGAATTGTCGGAACAAGTCAGAACACAAATCGGGAGATTGAGAAGCACCGTAAGTCACGGAGGAGTGTTTCTTCTCAACATCGGCCCCGACGGTAACGGTGAAGTCATTGATTACGAGAAAGATGTACTTAACAGAATCGGAGAATATCTAAACAACAACCCTGATTTTTACGAAAAAGAATGTATAAAATCTACAAACGCAGAAAAAACCATAACCGCGGACAATTCAGCCGACGAAATCATCCTCGACGGCGACAGTGCGCTTCGTCACGCAATGATTGACGGCACTGGTTACATGAGCGTCCAGACTGACTCGTGGCTTTCATGGAAAGTTGAAGCGGACGAGTCTGCTGAATACGACGTTTTCGCAGTCTATCTCCCTGAAAATGACGCGAAAGAATATGTCTTGAAATGCAATGAAATTAGTCTGAATCACGTCCTGCCAGGCGTTGACAGGATGGTTCAGACATCATATTTCGGAAGCATATTAATTAATAAAGGTGTCAATGAGATAATTCTCGATCAGGCGAGCCGGTGCAATCCGCTTGAGCCGTTGGGAGTCGAAGTTGAAAAGATAAAAATAAGAAAAAACTAAACCAAAAACGGAGACCTTGTATTACAAAATCTCCGTTTTACAATAATAA
>JAKSMZ010000085.1 GCA_024400355.1 Bacteroidales bacterium | reverse complement strand
AGATAGCGCAGTCGATGGCCGCCAACGGCAAGGCGCCGGTGCGTTACTGGATGCATAACAACATGATTACCATAGCCGGACAGAAGATGGGCAAGTCGCTCGGCAACTTCATCACGCTGCCGGAATTCTTCGCCGGAAGCCACAAGAACGCGAAAGGCGAGGAGATGCTCGCGCAGCCTTACAGCCCGATGACGATACGTTTCTTCATCCTTCAGGCGCAATACCGCAGCACCGTCGATTTCTCCAACGAGGCGCTTCAGGCTGCCGAAAAAGGCTATAAACGTCTTATGGAAGCCGTTGACCTCCTCGAAAGACTTTCGGCCACCGACGGCGCGGAAGACCTTGGCGTTCAGAAGATTATGGATGCGTGCTACGACGCGATGAACGACGACTTCAACAGCCCTATCGTGATAGCCAATCTCTTCGAGGCTGCCCGCATCATCAATTCCGTCAAAGACGGCCATTCGAAGATCAACGCTTCTGAACTCGACCTTTTGAAGAATCTTATTCAGACGTTCGTGTTCGACATCCTCGGTCTCGTGAAGGCTGACGGCGGCAACGAAGACAGCGGCATTGTTGACGGTCTGATGAACACTATCATCGATATCAGGAAAGAAGCCCGCTCGAAGAAAGACTGGGCTACATCCGACCTTATCCGCGACAAGCTCGCCGCCCTCGACATCGTACTGAAAGACGGGAAAGAGGGGACGACGTGGAGCAGGAAATAGTCTTTAGTCATTAGCCATTAGTATTAGCCATTAGTCATCGGTCGTTAGTTCATAATATGATGGCTAATGGCTGTTATATAAAACCAAAAACTTAAATAATGAAACTGAGTGATTATAAACAATTATTAGTGTGGCAGAAATCGATGGATTTGACTGTCGAGATTTATTCTTTGATTAAATTTTTGCCCAAAGAGGAAATGTATGGTCTGTCCGATCAGATGCGAAGGGCGGTCGTTTCTGTTGCTTCAAATATCGCAGAGGGTAGAGGCAGATTGTATAATAAGGAATTTTTCCGATTTTTATCATTTTCAAGAGGTTCATTATATGAAATAGAAACCCAACTTGAGTTATGTGAGAGGTTGAATTACATTGATGGGAAGAAAACAATTAAGGCAAAAAGTATAATCACCGAAATTAGTAAGATGCTTAATGCCTTGATTGTTAAAATAGAAAAAAATAGCCATCAGTCATCAGGATACCCTAATTACTAATGGCTAACGGCTAATAGCTAATAGCTAATAATTATCCAAGTTGGACTCTCTTGAAAGCTGTGACTGTGGCTTCCTTGTCGGCCTTCTGGATGAACTGGCGCACTGTCATTGTGCCGTCGAGCAGTGAAGCCTGGTCGAGGAGGCAGTTCTCCTTGAAGAACTTGGCCACGCGGCCTTTGGCGATGTTCTCGATCATTGCAGGTTTGACGTTTGCGAGAGCTTCTTCAGTGACTTTCGCTCTGATTTCGCGTGCCTGTTTCGCCTGTTCCTCAGTGATCCAACCTTTTGCCATGTTGGAGTCGATGTGGGCGTCTGAATCGACGTGTGCAGGGTTAATGCCGGCTTTCTTCAAAGCGACATCAACGGCTTTGGCGGCCTGTTCCTGTTTTGTCTTTTCGACTGCCACTTCATATTCACGTGTCTTTGTCTCTGCTGGGACGTCGTTTTCGTCAACTGCTATTGGTGACATGGCTGCTGCGTGCATTGCTACCTCGTGAGCTGTCTCTTCGATGCCTGCGAAGGCTTTGTTGAAGCCGACGATGGTGGCGAGGCGGTTGCCCTGGTGGTTGTAGTTTGCAACGTAAGGAGCTTCGATGACTTCGAGGTGTTTAAGCTCGGTCTTCTCACCTGTCTTGGCTGTGAGGTCAGTGACGAGGTCATTGACTGTGCGGCCGTTCATGTTGAATGCCTTGAGTTCGTCGAGTGACTTGATTTTGTTTTCGATGGCTGCATTGAGGAAGCTCTTTGCTGCGCCAACGAAGTCAGCGTTTGAACCCACGAAGTCTGTCTCGCAGTTAAGCATGATGACAGCACCGTATGTATGGTCGGCTGTTGTGGCTGAGATGACAACGCCTTCGGCTGCTTCGCGGTCGGCGCGTTTCTCGGCGATTTTCTGGCCTTTCTTGCGGAGGAAGTCGATGGCTGCTTCTTTGTCGCCGTTGCATTCAACAAGGGCTTTCTTGCAGTCCATCATCCCTGCGCCTGTCATCTGTCTGAGTTCATTGACTTGAGCTGCAGTAATATTCATGGTTTGGATTTTTTCTTTGTTAATAATTAGTTCTTCTTATTGACGGCTCTGCGAGGACGGCGAGGGCGTTTCTCTTCTTCCTTTTCTTCCTCTTCAGCTGCGTTTTCCAACATTTCTTCATCAGCTTCCTCTTCGGCGGCTTCTGAATCCTTCATGTTGTTCTTGCGTTCTGTCAGACCTTCTTCGATAGCTTCGACCATCTTGTTGATGATGAGGGCGATTGACTTTGAAGCGTCATCGTTTGCCGGAATCGGGTGGTCGATGATGTTAGGATTCGAGTTCGTATCGACGATGGCGAAAGTAGGGATGTTGAGTTTTCTTGCTTCTGCCACTGCGATATGTTCCTTGATGACGTCAACGACGAACACTGCGTTCGGGAGGCGGTTGAGGTCGGCGATTGAGCCGAGGTTTTTCTGGAGCTTCTCGAGTTCGCGTTCAATCTGGAGACGTTCACGTTTTGACAGGTTGTTGTATTGTGAGCTTGCCATCAGCTTCTGGAGGCTGGTCATCTTGCGCACTGCCTTGCGGATAGTGGTGAAGTTGGTGAGCATGCCGCCAGGCCAACGTTCTGTGACGTATGGCATGTTGACTTTTGAAACGAGTTCCGCAACGATGTCTTTAGCCTGTTTCTTTGTAGCTACGAAAAGGACTTTCTTTCCTGCTCTTGCCATCTGCTGAAGTGCCTGTGCTGCCTCGTCGATCTTAGCCTGGGTCTTGTACAGGTCAATGATATGGATACCGTTACGTTCCATGAAGATGTACGGTGCCATGTTCGGGTTCCATTTTCTTCTGAGGTGACCGAAGTGGCAACCAGCATCTAATAATTCTTCGAATGTTGCTTGTGTCATGATTTCTTTTCCTTTTGATAGACTAACGTTTACTGAACTGGAATTTCTTACGTGCACCTGGCTGACCTGGTTTCTTACGTTCGACCATACGTGGGTCACGACGCATCAAACCTTTTGCCTTGAGGACCGGACGGTACTCGTCGTTGTTGATTTTGCAGAGTGCACGGGCGATAGCGAGACGGAGGGCTTCTGCCTGACCGTTGATGCCGCCGCCGTTGAGGTTGACCTTGATGTCATACTTTCCAAGGTTGTCCGTGAGCATCAATGGCTGTTCAACCACGTAATGCAGGATGCTTGTTGGAAAATAGACCTTGTAGTCACGTTTGTTAACCGTAATGGTACCGTTGCCAGACTTCATGTAAATGCGGGCGACGGCTGTCTTTCTTCTACCTAACGCGTTGATTACTTCCATTTTGCTTATTTCTTAATTGTTAATACTTGTGGTTGCTGGGCCTCATGCTTGTGATCAGGTCCTTCATAAACGTAAAGATTACGGAAGATGGCATTGCCAAGGCGTGTCTTAGGGAGCATGCCTTTCACTGCGTGTTGGATGACGAATACAGGCTTCTTTTCGAGAAGATCCTTTACGGTTCTCACGCGCTGACCACCAGGATAACCTGTGTAGTGTACGTAAACCTTCTTGTCCATTTTGTTGCCGGTGAGGACTACTTTCTCGGCATTGATTACGATGACATTATCGCCACAATCACTGTGGGGAGTATAGCATGCCTTCCTCTTTCCTCTTAAAACCTGAGCAATTTCCTGCGCCATGCGGCCAAGAACTTGTCCTTCAGCATCAACAACATACCACTTCTTGTTGGCATGTTCCTTGTTGACGCTAACTGTTTTGTAACTTAATGTATCCATTTAATTTTTAATTAGTTTATGTGTTTTTTATTACACTATTTTCATGAAAATTTCGAGCTGCAAAAGTACAAATTATTTTTATACGAAAAACATTTTCAACGAATTAATTTAGATAATTTTTCTGATGACCGAAATCGTGCGGCTTTTGCCGTGTTCATACGAATATTCATACCTATTAATATATGTCTTTCACGTGAACTGGAAAACGACTGTTGATATGGTTCCAGGAATGATTGTCATTCATTATCTGGCATGATTTTCAGACCGTTGAACCGCCAATTTTTTTATTGTGAAAATTTTATTGCCCGTTATCAAGAAATAATTGTATCTTTGCAGGCTGAAAATTAACTAAAGTTGAAATTTATTGTTATATTAAAAAGTTTTACTTATGAAAAAATTATTACTTATCTCATTGATGCTGATCACTTTCAGCTTCGCAAATGCCCAAGACATTCCTGGCGGTTTCGACCAGACTTTCGGCAATTATGGTTACACATTTGAAGAATTGAATAACCTCAGCGTTTTCATGACTGGAAAAGGCTCTGTGTCACTTCAGTCGGACGGCAAAATCGTCACCTACACACAGTTCGGTGAGGATTACGGAAAGTCGGACATTTTAATCATGCGCCACAATCCTGACGGCACACTCGACACTTCATACGGCGACAACGGTCACCTCCGCATGTCTCCGTTGAACAAGAGCTTCTTCTCTTTCGACTCAGAGATTGTTGAGGATGACAACCTGCTCATTCTG
Source organism: Bacteroidales bacterium (assembly GCA_024400355.1). Lineage (GTDB taxonomy): Bacteria > Bacteroidota > Bacteroidia > Bacteroidales > F082 > Limimorpha. The sequence continues at coordinate 586 of JAKSMZ010000085.1, read as the reverse complement.
GCTTACACATACGCATATCCGGAAGGCGGCAACATGTTCCTGATGAAGCTCGACTCAAACGGCAACCCTGTCACATCATTCGGTACTAACGGCTATGTCACATTCAACAAACAAGCTGGTTGGACGTTAGTCGTCAGGTCAATGGCTGTGCAGCCTGACGGCAAAATCGTTGTCGGTGGCGAATACGGCGAATCCGATTACTCATCATGCATTCTTCGTTTCATGCCTGACGGACAGCTTGACACTTCCTTCGGTGACAACGGCATGGTAATCAATGAATCATACGACCATCTGGGCTACCTTTCAATGTCAGTCGGTGAGAGCGTCTGCATCGCTCCTGACGGACGCATCTACCTCTGCGGCTGGCGTGTCACTCCCGACGAATATTGGGGATCAGTTTACGACAGCAAGATTATCTGTGTTGATCAGGACGGTAACTTCGTTACCAGCTTTGGTGAAAACGGAGTCTTGGAATTCAGCGTCAGCGAGGTGATTGATGTCGTCCAAGATTCTGAAGTCATGCCTGACGGAAAACTGCTCGTCGGCGGACAGTCCGAAATCTACGTTGAAGATCCGGGCGACGGCC
>JAKSMZ010000084.1 GCA_024400355.1 Bacteroidales bacterium | reverse complement strand
TCAAGACCATTCGAATGATTTGTAAAATTCGTGGTGAATGAAATTCGTGTTACTCGTGGTGAATGATCCCGCTGCTTGTCTTTTTGAATTTGTTTCTTGTAAGCCCCAAGAAATATACAAGTCCGACTACGTGTACTGCCGCTATCATGCAGAATATGGTGGTGTAGCCGAAATACTCCGCGATGACGCCTCCGAGAAGCACGCCGAGTCCGATGCCGAGGTCCCACGATGTCAGGATGGTGCTGTTTGCTGTCCCGCGTTCGTTGTGTTTCGCCACCGCGATGATCATGTTCTGAAACGCCGGCCAGATGTGTCCGTTGCCCAGCCCGATCAAGGCGGCTGTCATGTAATAGCCTGTCATTGAAGGCCATGCGATGAATGTGATGTAACCTATCGTTGACAGGATGATACCCTCCAAGGCGTTGTGCGTCAGCTTGCCTTCGCGTAAAGTCTTGTTACCCCAGAACCGCGACAGAATCAATCCTGCCGAGAGTATCATGAAGAACGTGCCGGTGCCGGAGGTGATGCCGAGACGTTCCTTGCCGTAGATGGCGAGGTAGTTGCTCAACACTCCCCAGCAGAAGCCGAAGAAACACATGTTAAGCGCAAGGAACCAACCGCGGAGCAGAAAGAAGCGGTCGAGCGAGAGCTTGCGTTTCTTTGTCTCAACGGGCTTCGGTGTCACCTTGAGTGTCGCCGCACTGATGAGACCGAGACCTGCCACGATGAATGCGAGCCAGAAAAGCACGTTGAAGTCATTGACATAATGGTAAATGAAGATAGCCACTGTCGGCGCGACAGCCGACGCGAGGTTGTTGCTGATGCCGTAGAATCCGATGCCTTCGTTGCGCCTCGATGCCGGAAGGACATCAATGGCCATCGTTGAATTGGCAACCGTGCAGGCACCGAACGGACCGCCGTGCAACGTCCTTATGACTGCAAAAAGCATGAGGCTGCCGGCTACAAGGTAACTGCCGAAAAACAGGAAACAGACGAAAAGACATACGAGAAGCACTTTCTTGCGCGGGAAGCTGTCAACGAGGAAACCGCTGAACGGACGTATCAATATCGCGACCATAGTGTAACCGGAAAGGACGAGGCCTATCATGTCTTTCGACGCGCTGTACGTCTCGCTGAGGTATAACGGCAGCAACGGCGTGAGAAGATAAAAAGCAAAAAACAAGGTGAAATTCGTCGCCATCACCTTGATATAATTCGAGTTCCAAAGTTTCTCCTTTTCCATGATTTTTCGGCCTGCAAAAACAAATCAAAATTCAACAATCAGTTTCAGGTTAAACTGTCTGCCTGTCAGATAGTTAGGCACGGCATACTGTATGTTGTAAACGTCAGTGACCCACATGTACGAGCTGACGTTGTTCACGCCGAGAAGGTTGAAGACCTCAAGGCTCAGCCAGCAGTTTTGTATGTTTCTCAACGGATTCTTCGGGTTCTTGAATTTGGTATCCGTACCGATGAGTTGTTTGCTGAAGCCTATGTCAACGCGACGGTAGGCCGGCATCCGCATTTTCTGTTGGTAACGCTCGGTCTCCGGTGCCCCGAAAGGAAGCCCGCCGCCGAAGATGAGTTTCAGGTTGACCTTGAACGACGGGATGAACGGGATGTAATCTTGGAAGAATACCGCCACGTTAAAACGCTGGTCCGACGGGCGCGGAATGCCTCTCATGATGGTGTCGCGGTCGAAATCAGCTCCGTTGTGGATGTCGGTCTGCGAAAGGATGCTGCCGTCAGGAGCGACATAATACTTAATGTTTTCAGCCGTCTTCATCAACGATAACGACGCCCAGCTCTCAATGCCTTTTACAAATTCACCGTTGATTTTCAAGTCGATGCCGGCGGCATAGCCAGTCGCTTTCTGGTCGGCGTAATACCTTATCCTGATGTTGTCAACTTCATACGGAACAATGTCTTTCAGATATTTGTAGTACAACTCCGTCGTCAGGACAAACGGACGGTTCCACGCCATGAAGTTGTATTCATGACCCAAGACGACCTGATATGACTTCTGCACCGAGGCGATGTCTTTGTCAACGAGCGAGCCGTCGAACATACGAATCTCGCGGTAGAACGGCTGCTGTACATACACGCCGCCCGACAGCCTGAAAATCATGTTGCTGTTCCAATGCGGTTTCAATGCCACTCCTGCACGCGGACTGATGTTGGCTTTTCCGTTGTACCCCCAATAGTTGGCACGCAGTCCGGCGGTCAGGACATATATGTCTTCGTTCTTGCTTTCAAGTTGCCACGAATTTTGAACGTATGCATCTATATTATTGACGTATAAAATGTTATGACATTTTGCCACGTTCTTCAGCTCAAGTGGTGTCTGCATCGGGTTCGACGGGTTGAGGATGGAGTCGGTGGGGTGGGGCAGTGTGTAACCTGTCGAATCCACCATGTCCCATTCCCTGACTTTATCGTCAATGGCTTGATGCTGGTAGCGGACGCCCCATTTCAGGGTGTTGTCGTTGTATTTGTATGCGCCTTTGTGGTCGAGATTCACTACTTGTGTGTAGAAATAGTTGCGTGCGTGCTCGATATACGTGCCTACGCCTTGGTTTGTGATGACATTGCCGTCTTGGTCGCTTTCCTGCTCGTTGTTGCTGTTGGTCTCAAGCTGTCCGATCCAGTACTGTCCCTGCACGTCGAAGGTCTCCGATTCAGCTGATGAATACATCGAACCGATGAGTCTGAGGTTGAGGTCTTCATTCGGACTGAAGTTGAGAGTCACGGCACCGAGGCCTGTGTTGTACCTGCTGTCTTCTCTTCCGTCGAAATAAACCTTGAGGCGGTATGATGCCTGAAGGTTTCCGAAGTCGGTCTGGCGTGTTTTCGGAATCATGGTGTAGCTGTTCCTTGAGTAATAGCCGAGGACGGAGATCTCGAACTTTGGCGTCACGTTATATGTCAGAAGCCCTTGTACGTCAATGAAATTAGGCTGATAGACACCTTTTGTCTCCATGTTGCCAAGGAGGTATTTCGTGTTCTTGTATCTTGCTCCGATGAGATAGCTGAGTTTGTTGCGGGCTGTACATCCCTCGGCATGTACGTCAGCGCCGAGCATGCTGAGCGTCACCGAACCTGCCGGGATGACAGGTTTTTTATATGTGATGTCGAGCACCGATGACATCTTGTCGCCGTATTCAGCCGAAAAACCGCCGGCCGAAAACTCTATGTTCGAGATGAGGCGTGAGTTGATGAAGCTGAGTCCTTCCTGTTGTCCCGAACCTACGAGGAAAGGCTTGTAGATCTCTATCCCGTTGACATAGATGAGGTTCTCGTCGAAGTTACCGCCGCGCACATTGTATTGCGAGCTGAGCTCGTTGGTCGAGGAGACGCCGGGAAGTGTCTTCACCAAGTCCTCGATGCCGCCGGCGCCTGAGGTTGGAAGCAACACGCTCTCTCTTGCCGAAAGGCGCGTTATGTTGCTTGAGTTGATGGCCTGGTCGTGCACCACGGCTTCTTCAAGTGTCAGCGACGATGACGTCATGGTGACATCCTGTCTGCGCCGCTCACCGCCTTTCAGCGTGATTGTCATGGTTTCCTGTTCGTAGCCGATGAACGAAAATACGATATTCAGCATTTCATCTGTCGGGACTTCGAGCGAATACTCGCCGCGCGTGTCGGTTGATGTGCCGTATTTCGTGCCTATGACCGCGATGTTAACGAACTCAAGAGGCTTCCCGTCGGTTGCCGTCACCTTGCCGAATATGACACCGTCCCTCTTCTGCCCGAAAGCAAAAAACGGCAGCATAATCATGATGATGACTAACAATCTCGACTTCATAAGCCATTAACGGTGTGGTTGATGAAAAATTTTATCTCACATTACAAAAAAAGCCGCCTTAACACAGACGGCCTCAGTTTTTTAAAGGTATGATATTACCAGCGGTTCAGGTTGCCGGCATCCTGTGCATCGCACATTGCCTTGTACACACCCTTCTTGTCGATGGTGCGCAGACCTGCTGCTGAAACTTTCAATACTACCCACTCGTCCATTTCCGGAACATAGAATCTCTTGATCTTCAGGTTCGGCTTGAACGTTCTCTTAGTCTTCTTGTTTGAGTGTGAAACGTTGTTTCCACTGATGACTTTCTTGCCTGTTATCTGACAAACTCTTGACATAACTCTTATTTATTTATTGTTCAATTTTACCCTTTTAAAACGAGCTGCAAAATTACAACTTTTTTTGATAACAACAAATGTTTTAATAAAAAATTTTTTTCTATCTTTGCGGCGTAATTATATATGGTATATGCAACAGATTCCAATGGTTGACCTTGTTGGTCAATATAAAAAGATTAAGTCAGAAGTTGACGCTTCCATTCAGGAGATTTTGTCAACAGCCGGTTTCATAGGCGGCCCTTTCGTGAAGAAATTCCAGGAGGATTTACAGGAATATTTAGGTGTAAAACATGTCATCCCGTGCGCGAATGGCACTGATGCTCTGCAAGTTGCCATGATGGGTCTCGGCCTTCAACCTGGCGATGAGGTCATCACGACATCGTTCACATTCATCGCGACAGCTGAAATAGTTGCGCTTCTCCGTCTGAAACCAATTGTCGTTGACGTTGAGCCTGACACGTATTGCATCGACCCTGCGGCTGTCGAACGCGCCATCACTCCGCGCACCAAAGCTATCGTGCCGGTGCATCTTTTCGGACAATGCGCCAATATGGATGCCATCATGGACATCGCAAAACGTCATAATCTGTACGTCGTCGAGGATAACGCACAGGCAATCGGCGCACATTATACTTTCAAAGACGGCACCGTGAAGAGGTCGGGCACGATCGGCAACATTGGCTGCACGTCGTTCTTCCCGTCGAAGAACCTTGGCTGCTATGGCGATGGCGGCGCACTGTTCACCGATGACGACAAACTCGCCGAAATGCTGCGCTGCGTCGTGAATCACGGTATGAAAGTGCGTTATTACCACGATTATGTCGGAGTGAATTCACGCTTGGATGCAATTCAGGCCGCTGTCCTTGACATCAAGTTGAGACATCTCGATGAATATATCCATGCCCGCCGGTATGTTGCGGCATGTTATGACGAGGCTTTCGCGAAGACAGAACACATTGTCACGCCGAAGCATCCGGCTTTCACCGACCACGTGTATCATCAGTATGTCGTTGTCTTGAAAGACGTTGACCGCGCCGGCTTGATGGCACATCTGCAGTCGAAGGGCATTGCGAGCGCGATTTACTATCCGGTGCCGCTCCACATGCAGAAGGCCTACGCCGACCCGCGCTACAAACAGGGCGACTTCCCGGTCTGCGAGTATCTCTGCGACCACGTCGTGGCACTCCCGATTCA
>JAKSMZ010000083.1 GCA_024400355.1 Bacteroidales bacterium | reverse complement strand
TACGCCGCTGATTCAAGGAAACTGTTCAAAATCGGTGTCGGTTTTTCGAGCGAAAAGAAGAATATCAACGAGTGGGAGGTGGTTTTTTAGTTAAGAGAGGAGAACGGTAGAGACGCACCGCGGTGCGTCTCCATATCGGCAGACGACGAAACAAACAAAATGTCCGCGTTTAATCTGTGAGATTAGCGGGAGAAATTAGGAAAATCTCTGTTTGAAAATGTTGATAATTTTTTGAAAAACTTGATTCAAACTTCTTTTTTCAGACGTAATTTTACGGTTTGTTTTTTTTGTTTTGAATATTGAAATTTTATGGAACTTTTTAATGAAATCCTTGCGCTTGTGAAAAATCACAAAACATAAAAGATAAAAATGAGACCTATAGGTCAACTTTTTTTGTTTGAAGAATGTTTCTTGAAAAATTTTCTCGCACATTTCTGTCGCAAGAAAGATTACATGTGTTATCTCCGGTACAAAAAAGAGTGCACCAAAACTTCATGTTCTGATGCACTCTTTTATCTCTTAACCCTAAGATTACCAGGCGAAGAGCGGGTAGTCGGCCATGATTGCGTTGACTTTCTCCTTCACCATGTTGATCTTGGCGTCCGGAGCTGTCTTCGCGACCGGGTCGATAGCCGAGATGACATCGTCGATCATGTCAACGATCGGTTCCATCATGTCTTCCTTCAGGCCGCGTGTCGTGATGGCCGGCGTGCCGATGCGGAGACCTGACGTGAGGAACGGTGAACGGCTGTCGAACGGCACCATGTTCTTGTTGACAGTGATGTCGGCGAGGACGAGGGTGTTCTCAACCATCTTACCTGTGATTTCCGGGAACTTGGTGCGCAGGTCGATGAGCATCAGGTGGTTGTCGGTGCCGCCGCTGATGATCTTATAGCCTCTGTTGTTGAATGCCTTTGCCATTGCAGCGGCGTTCTTCTTCACCTGGAGTATGTATTCGAAGTATTCATCTGACAAAGCTTCGCCGAAAGCGACTGCCTTTGATGCGATGACGTGCTCGAGCGGGCCGCCCTGTACGCCAGGGAACACTGCGCTGTTGAGCAATGCCGACATCATCTTCACCTCGCCCTTTGGTGTCGTGTAACCCCATGGGTTCTCGAAGTCCTCGCGCATCATGATCATGCCGCCGCGTGGTCCGCGGAGTGTCTTGTGTGTCGTCGTCGTGACGATGTGGCAGTATTCGAGCGGGTCGTTGAGGATGCCGCGTGCGATGAGACCTGCCGGGTGGCTGATGTCGGCCATCAGGATGGCGCCGACAGAGTCAGCTGCCTTGCGCATACGTGCGTAGTCCCAGTCACGTGAATATGCCGATGCACCGGCGATGATGAGTTTCGGCTTGTACTGTGCGACTTTCTTCTCCATGTCGTCGTAGTCAACCATGCCTGTCTCAGGGCTTACCTGGTAAGCGACCGGATTGTAGAGCAGACCTGATGAGTTGACCGGTGAACCGTGTGAGAGGTGTCCGCCGTGTGAGAGGTCGAGGCCCATGAATGTGTCACCCGGTTTCAGGCAGGCGAGAAGCACCGCCATGTTGGCCTGTGCGCCTGAGTGAGGCTGCACGTTCACATATTTTGCCTGGAAGAGTTCGCCGGCGCGGTCAATGGCGATCTGCTCGGTCTGGTCAACGATCTGGCAGCCACCGTAGTAACGTTTGCCAGGATAACCTTCAGCATATTTGTTTGTCATAACCGAACCCATGGCCTTCAAGACCTGGTCACTGACGAAATTTTCCGATGCGATAAGCTCAATACCGCCCATCTGACGCTTCTTTTCCTTGAGAATCAGATTGAAAACCTGTGTGTCTTTTTTCATTTTGATTTTATTTAGTTGATATTCAATTATTTAAAAAATTCTCTCGTTTTTATTTGAGGTTTCAAAATTATAAATTTTTCTTTAACAAAATACATTTTAATTTTTTTTAATTTTGCAAAAAAAATCATGACTCTTGACGAGATAAAATCGGTGGTGGCACCGGAGCTTTCGCGCTTCGATGATTATTACAGGGATGCGCTCCGTTCCGACAACCGGCTGTTGGACAAGATCGGTGCTTACACGCTGAAACACAAGGGGAAACAGCTTCGTCCGCTGTTCGTGTTCCTCTCGGCGAAGTGTTTCGGTGATGTCAACGACAAGACGTTTCGGGCAGCCACTTTCATCGAGCTGCTCCACTCCGCAACGCTCATCCACGACGATGTTGTCGATGATGCCGCCGAACGCCGCGGCTTCGCCTCGGTAAACGCCCTGTATAAAAACAAAATCGCTGTGCTCGCCGGCGACTATCTCCTCGCCAAAGGCATGATGATAGCTTTGGAAAACAAAGAATATCAGATGCTTGACATGATTTCCGAATCGGTCGCCAAAATCGGTGACGGCGAGATCTCGCAGCTCGACAAGGCCAAGCGCATGGACGTTTCCGAAGACGAATATTATCAGATCATTGAGAAGAAAACTGCCTCGCTCATCGCCTCGTGCTGTGCCATCGGAGCCGTCTCGACAAACGCCGACGCACAACAGGTTGAGGCGATGAGACAATTCGGCACATACGCCGGGATCGCCTTCCAGATCCGCGACGACATATTTGATTATCAGCCTGATAACATGTCGGGAAAAGGCTTCGGCAACGACATCAGAGAACATAAGATGACGCTGCCGCTCATCCATCTGCTGAAGGAAAGTCCGGCGTTGGAAAGAGAAGTGATCAAGGGGAAAATCCTTCTCCGCGGAAAGAAAATGAAAACCATCAGGCAGATTATCGCTCTCGCAAACGGGAAGCACAGCCTCGAATACTGTGCCGAAAAAATGAATGAATATATCCAAAAAGCTGATGATCAGTTGGATAAAATCAATGATTCTGAAGCGAAAACCGCATTAAGGAACCTGATGTACTATTGCGTAAACAGAAACAAATAAAAAACTTGTGAAACTTGTGTCAATAAACTCGTGCAACTTGTGTTAAAAAAATCAGATATGAAAAAACTCTTCTTACTCCTCGCAATCAGCATGATATTCGTTGCAAATGCAACTTCCCAGTCGTTTTACGGCGGTGTCGCCCTCGGCGGTGTGACATCGCAGGTCAAGGGTGACATGCGTGTCGGGTGGGACAAGTTCGGTATCACAGCCGGCGGTTTCGTCGGGCTTCATCTCAACAACACGTTCAATGCGCAGATGGAGTTGAAATACATACAGAAAGGCTCGAAATCCGACATCGACAACCCTGTCGCCGGCGACCCGTACAAGATACAGCTTGGTTATGTCGAGTTGCCGTTGCTTGTCTCGGCTAATCTCAGTGTGATAAGGGTCAACGGGCGTCCGATGGACTGGCTTACCTTCGAGCTTGGCGCGAGTCTCGACGTGCTGTTGCACCAGCAGGTTTATTATCTTGGGGCCGCAGAGAACGGACCGAACTATTTCAAGCGTGTGGGTTGCAGCACGCTCGTTGGGGTGAAGTTCTCGTTCCTGAAACGTTGTCATATCGCATTGCGTTCGGTGAACTCGATAATTTCGATCTACATGGGTAATCTCTCAAAAGAGACGTGCCGGCGTTTTGGCCAGAAAGGTGTCTTCGCCGACAATATAGAGCTTGTCTTCTTCTATCAATTGAAGTAACTCACAGCCTTGAAGCCGACAGACGCATGAAAGAGAACAAGCGCAAACAACTGTCGTGTCTTTCCATATCGAACTCATGAAAGATGCCATCGTCCTTGTCTTCGCACGCTTTTTCTTTTTTTATTTCTGTTTGTATGTAAAAAATTCCTACATTTGCGGCGTTCTAATAAATTTATTTCATGACAGGTAAGAAACTGTATATTTTCTTTGTGTTGATGTTCGTTTGCGTTTGCACCGGGCGCGTGTCGGCGCAAGATTTGAGTGGGTCTTTTTTAAATTATTCGGGATCTCGTTCACTAATCGTAAACCCCGCAGGTATTTCGACTTCCAACGTTTATTTTGATGTTGGTTTGTCTGCGAGTTTCAATTTCAGCAACAATTTCCTTTATTTGTGTGGCACCGACTTTACAAAGTGGGTTTTTCATGGTTTTAATGTGAATTATTGGCCAGCGTATGATCTGGGTGATAATTTCTACAGATACAAATGGTACAAACACGCCTTTAGATTTGTCGGTAACACTGATTACAAAAAGTTTAAATCCGGCTTTGATTTCAATGTCTTCTCAATGATGTACAACATCGCTCCGAAGCAAACTATCGCAATCACATTCAACAACCGTATGTACCTGAGTGGTGACAATATTCCGTACGAAATAGCGGAGATTTTGTCATTATCCCTTTGTGAGGATGGAGTTAGGACTACGGCTGATGGACAAAACGTGTACTACAAGATTCCGAGAACCAAGTATTTTAAGAACTACACATCGGAAGACACTAAGGTGTCTGCCTTGGAATGGTCGGAAATAGGGCTTGCCTATTCTGCCACAGTTTATGACAGATACACTGACAAGATCGACGTTGGCGTGACAGCAAAATACCTGATGGGATATTCAGGTGGCGCATACGTGCAGAACCACATAGACTACGACATCAAGAGTGTTGACAGCACGTATGTCAACAGTGTTGATGCCGAATTCGCCTACGCATACAGCTACAACTATGATCGTGATGGATTTTCCTATTATCACGACAAACTGAAAAGAATGAAAAGAGTCCTTGGCTTTGGTGGAAAGAGTTGTGGAACAGGTTTCGGCTTCGACATAGGATTCGTTTACACTCACAAACGCTACTCAGATACAAAGACAAGATACGAACGCAGTTGTGAATATCCATCCACTGACTATGAATGGAAAATCGGAGTGTCTGTCGTTGACCTCGGCTTCATTAAGTTCAACAGCCACGCGACAACACGCAGATACACATCTGATGACGTAATCAAAATGAACAACGACATCATCTTTGGAGACCAGATGGATAATATGGACGAGGTTGTCCTTACAGACTTTTTCGACAACCTGAGTTATCATTGTTATGGTGATTCGACTGCTTCCATCAGAGGAACATCTTTCACCATGGGACTTCCGACGGCATTGAGTCTGCAGTTCGATTGGAACGTGAGAGACAACTACTACATCGGTGCCATCTGGATGCAACCAATAAGACTGCAGAAATATTCTGTCGTGCGTGCTGCACAGCTGGTACTGACTCCACGATACGAGACACGACGCTGGGAAATAACTGTGCCAATAACATTTGTTGACTACAACAGGCTCTATCTCGGTTTGTCTGTAAGATATTCTGTATTCACTATCGGCACACAAAACCTCCTGAACATAATAGGTATCGGAAAGACGTATGGCGCAAACATCTATTTGGGCGTCAAATTCAATCTATGCAAGGGACGCTGCTTAGATAAACATTATTCGTGTTTACCGTATAATTCATATAGAAAAAGTGAATACAACAGAAAAAAATAATTTCTCAAGATGAGAAAAACTGACCACATCGGAACTGAACCGTCGCATCGCGAGCTTCACAAGA
>JAKSMZ010000082.1 GCA_024400355.1 Bacteroidales bacterium | reverse complement strand
AACGACAAACGCTACCAGACATATTTCGATGTGGGGTTGTTTTTCGTCTTGATTTTCAGTTTTCACATCATCTACACTTTTTGGAACGAACAGCTGCACTACTGGCCGGTGAAAGGTTGCGTTGACAGGTTGTTTGTCTGGGCGTCGGCACTGCTTTTCGACCAGAGCACATGGGTCTTGGACCATGTCTTCAACGTTGATTTTTACACGAAAGGCCAGTCGATAGCCTTCCTGAACTGTGAAAACTGGTATTCGCACGTGAGCGTGGCGCCTGAATGCACGAGTCTGAAACAATGGATGCACTGGCTTTTCCTGATGCTGATATTTCCGGGTCCGTGGAAGCACAAAGCCTGGTACATCCCGCTCGGGCTGGTGATAATCGAGTTCATAAATGTAGTGCGCGTCGTTGGCATCTCATTGTTTCTCATACACTTTCCGCACAGCTTTGAGTTTGCGCACGACTACATCTTCAAGACGATGTTTTACGTCTTCATCTTCCTGATGTGGGTCATTTGGGTGGAGTGTTTCCTTCACGGGAAAGGAGAAAGCAAGAAATCTTAGTCGGCCGAAATCTCCTTGAGAGTCTCCTGATAGGTGGTGAACACCTTTGCCCGCGAGAGGTATCCGACATATCTGCCATCTTTCACGACAGGAATGTTGTACTTATGCGATTCGTTGAATTTATTCACGATGTCTTCCATCGATTCGTCAGGGTCGATTACGTATTGCGGCTTCACCATGATGTTTTCGATGAGGACACAATAGAGTTTGCGGTCGAACATTATCGGACGGATGTCATCGAAGAGGATATGACCTTTGAACATGCCGTTTTCATCGACGACAGGATAGATGTTTCGTGCCGATGACGCGATGAGCGGGATAAGGTTTTCGAGTGTTTCTTTCGGCCCGATGGTGCTGAAATTCGTCTCTATGAGATTTTTCGCCGTCATCATGCTCAGGATGCTTTCATCTTTGTTGAACGACACCTTAACGCCTTGTCTTGCAATGCTGTACGTGTAAATCGACTCCTTGAAGAATATGCGGTTGACGGCGAGCGAGAGTGCCGACACTATCATCAGCGGGACCATCAGTGTGTAGCCGTTGGTTATCTCGGCGATGAGGAATATGCCTGTGAGCGGGGCATGCAGCATGGCTGCTATGAGGCCACTCATCCCGACGAGGGCAAACTTGCCCACTTCGAGGTCTCCTATTCCCAAGTAATTGATTGTCATTGAAAAAAGCATACCTGTCGTAGCACCGATGAACAAAGCCGGAGCGAAAGTGCCGCCCACTCCGCCGGCAGCAAAGGTGAGAGACGTGGCAAAGGCCTTCGCCAGGATGATTGCCAGCAGCACGACAAGCATCACCCACTGAATATCGGTATATCTCTCGAACAGCGTGCCCCTGAAAATCTCGACGATGTCACCATTCAGTGCCGACTGTATGGTTTCGTAGCCTTCACCATAAAGCGACGGGAACACGAAGATGAGACCGCCGAGCGCAAGCGAGGCGAGCAGAAAACGCACCCACTGGTTGCTGATCTTCTTGAAACTCTTGTCAACGCTGAAATAAACCCTCATGAAATACGCCGACACGAGGCCTACGATGATACCAAGCCCGACATAATACCATGTGTTGCCCGGCACAAAGCCCTCATGGATGGTGATGGTATATTCAAACGCGCGTCCGAGAAACATATATGACGTCAGAATCGCCACGAAAGCCGAGATGATGATAGGAATGAGTGCGGTCATCGAGATGTCGATCATGAAAACCTCCATCGAGAAGATGACACCCGTGATAGGTGCCTGGAAGATGGAGGCAAGAGCCGCCGCACCGCCCATCCCGATAAGGACGTTGATCTGTTTCTGACTGAGTTTCAGCAACCTGCCGAGGTTCGAACCGATGGCACCGCCTGTTGACACCGACGGGCCTTCAAGTCCCACGGAACCGCCGAACCCGACAGTGAGCGCACTTGTGATTATCGACGAGAATGTGGTGTATGGCTTCACAATGCCCTTGTTTCTCGACAAGGCGTAAAGCAACCCCGGAATGCCATGCCCGACATCACGTCTGATGACATATCGTATTATTATGATCGTCAATAAGATACCTATTGCGGGAAGGATAAAGAACAGATAGTTGAAATACTGTTCCTCCGCTCTCATGTTAAAGAAAAAATCGCGTATCGTATGAGCGAGGAGTTTAATTATCACAGCGGCGGCACCCGCCAGAAAACCCGTCGGAATGGCAAGCAATATCATGAACCGCCGGTCTGACACATGAGCCAACCGCCACTCATTCAATGACTTGAACGATAACTTCGTCTTCGATTTGAAAATATTAATCATTTCGCAAAAATAAAAAATGAATTTTGATAACGGATGCTTTTCGTAAAAAATTTATGATTATTTTTGCACTTGAATTTGCAGCGTATGAAAATCATCAGTTACAACGTTAACGGCATCCGTGCTGCCATCTCGAAAGGTCTTCTTGAATGGATCGACAGTGTGTCGCCCGATGTTGTTTGTTTTCAGGAACTTAAAGCCACACCCGACCAGATTCCGCTGATGGAAATCGAGTCGGCCGGGTATAGTCATTACTGGTTTCCAGCGCAGAAAAAAGGTTATAGCGGTGTCGGGATACTCTCCAAAAAAGAACCCGACAAGGTGGTTTACGGCATGGATAACAAAAAATATGATGACGAAGGCCGTTTCCTGCGTGCCGACTTCGGCGATCTGTCGGTCGTGAGCGTGTATCATCCTTCCGGCACAAGCGGCGATGAACGCCAGGACTTCAAGATGGAATGGCTCGACTTCTTCCGCGGATATGTCAACGACCTCAGGAAAACCCGCCCGAATCTTGTCCTATCCGGCGATTATAACATCTGCCACGAAGCCATCGACATACACGACCCCGTACGCAACGCCACCAATTCAGGCTTCCTGCCGGAAGAACGGCAGTGGTTCACCGATTTCCTCGCCGACGGCTATATCGACAGCTACCGCTCACTTCACAAGGAACCGGGCAACTATTCATGGTGGAGCTACAGATTCAATGCGAGAGCTAACAACAAGGGATGGCGCATTGACTATCATATAATTACAGACAGTTTGAAAGGCAATCTCAAAGACGCTGCGATATTCCCTGATGCAGTCCACTCCGATCATTGCCCAATTTTGGTTGAATTAAAATAAATTACTATGCTTGACGGATTTCTTGAAAAAATACTCAGTTGGTTTGACGACGAGAATAACATAATGTGGCTGAAAGGTCATATCATTTATTTCATCCTGATTCTTGCTTTCATCATATTTTTGGTATGGTTTCTGAAATACATCTCATCGAAGAGGAGAAGAGCACACCTCAATTTCCATATCCATCACCTCATCTACAAACTCGGCTTCAGGAAAACGATATCAAGGCATTGGATCGGCAGGACACACGTCCACGAATGCTATGACCCGCTTGTTGACTTCCTGCCGCACAAGCACATAATTTTCAATGATGAGACTCTCGAACAGCCGAACCTCATCCGCAAGAATGTGCTTTTCAAACTTTACAGAATAGCCGACAGACTCCCTAACGGGATGAACCTGCTGATTCTGCAGACTTACCGTTCGAAGAGTAAGATGAATGAGGCATGGGAGAAAACCATAAACGAAATAACCGCTGATAATCCTGGGATAGGCCGTTATGAAGCGATAAAATTAGCGAAATTCAAGACAGAAGACCCGAAAAACAGCATCGGCGGCCATGTCACCGGCGGTGCCGTCGATGTCGCACTCTGCGATGACAACGGCGTCATGCTCGATTTCGGCACCAAGTTCCACGAACACAACGACAAGACAGAGACAAAAAACAAATACATAACCAAGGCCCAGGCGAAGAACCGCAAGACACTCGTCAGGATAATGAGGAGAGAAGGTTTCATCAACTTCCCTGCCGAATGGTGGCATTTCTCATACGGCGACCGCGCATGGGCGGCATACAAAGGCAGACGTCACGGAGGCATATACGGCTCAGCCGAAAGCGAGATGGACGGCAAATATAGCTTTACCATCCCTGTGCACAGAGTCACCCATGATTCAAGCAAGTAATTGAAATTCATGAATATAGCGGCATTAGTATCAGGCGGCGTTGACAGTTCCGTCATCGTCCCCCTGCTCAAGGACCAGGGGTTTGACCCGCATATCTTTTACATAAAGATTGGTCTCGAAGGCAAGGAAGACATGATGGACTGCCCTTCCGAAGAGGATATCGAGATAACTTCTTACATCGCGAAAAAATACGGATGCAAGTTCGACATCATCGACTTGCAGAAGGAGTATTACGACCGTGTGGCACGCTATACCATGGAGTCGGTGCGCAAAGGCCTCACCCCAAACCCCGACGTGATGTGCAACCGCTTCATCAAATTCGGCGCGTTCGAGGAGAAGGTCGGACACGAATATGACCGCATCGCGACAGGCCATTATGCCCGCCAGTGGACCGACGAAAACGGCATCGCATGGCTCGGCACAGCCACCGACACGTTCAAGGACCAGACCGACTTCCTCGCAAGGATAACATACCACCAGCTCTCAAAAGCGATGTTCCCGGTCGGCGACCTGCCTAAGAGCGAGGTGCGCCGCATAGCAGCCGAGCTGAAGCTCCCAAGTGCCGGACGCCATGACTCTCAAGGCATCTGCTTCCTCGGAAAAATCAACTACAACGACTACATCCGCGAATATGTCGGCGAAAAAGAAGGCGACATCATCGAACTCGAGACAGGCAAGAAGCTCGGCCGGCACAAAGGCTTCTGGTTTCACACCATCGGACAGCGCAAAGGCCTCGGCCTCGGCGGAGGACCGTGGTTCGTGGTGAGAAAAGACACCGATAACAACATCGTTTATGTCTCACAAGGCTACGACCCCGAAGCGCAATACGTCAACAGAATCGGACTCGTTGACGTGCAGGCAATGAACCCCGTCATCAAATTCAGCGAAGGCGAGAAAGTGAGATATAAGATACGTCACCAGCCGGAGTTCAGAACCGGAACGCTCAGCATCACCGACCACGGCTTGATTATCAACTCTGACGTGATGATTTCGGGCGTCGCGAGCGGACAGTTCGGCACCATCTACCATGAGACAGAGCCGGTGGTTTTAGGAAGCGGAGTCATCGAATAACACCACTTACAGGATATATTCACCACGAATAACACGGATTTTTAAATGAAAAGAGGGCGACCAAAACCATTGGTTTTGATACGCCCTCTTTCAGTTTATTTATCAGACTCAGGATTAATCCTCGTCTTTCTTTGATTCCTCGTAAGCCTTGAGGAGCTTGGTCTGGACATCGGCAGGAACCTGAGCATATTCTGCATATTCCATTGTGAATGAACCACGGCCTGAGGTGAGTGAGCTTAATGACGTTGCGTAACGGTCCATCTCCGCGAGCGGGACTCTTGCCTTGATGATCTGATAGTGACGGTCTGAATCCATGCCCATGATGATGGCGCGGCGGCCCTGAAGGTCGG
>JAKSMZ010000081.1 GCA_024400355.1 Bacteroidales bacterium | reverse complement strand
TAGAGCGCTGCCTTCACACGGCAGAGGTCACTGGTTCGAGTCCAGTACGACCCACTGAAGAGAGACGTTGATGCCTCTCTTTTTTATTTTCTTTTTTTCGGCGCACTTGCGAAAAAATAATTATCTTTGCAAATCTTTGTTTTCGATATAATTCATTAAAAATCAATAAATATAACATGAAAAACAACATAGTTAAAGAAGAAATCGCGAAGAAGGTGTTTGCAGAAAGCAACCTTCCGTGCGTCGGCAAGGCCGGCATCCGTGAAATCAACAAGCTTGCGAGAGACCTTGAGGCGGCGAGCGGCACGAAATTCATCCACATGGAAATCGGCAACCCCGGCCTTCCGGCTGCAAAAGCCGGTATCGA
Source organism: Bacteroidales bacterium (assembly GCA_024400355.1). GTDB lineage: Bacteria > Bacteroidota > Bacteroidia > Bacteroidales > F082 > Limimorpha. Next base: position 5,161 of record JAKSMZ010000081.1, on the reverse strand, counting down.
GGCACAGATGAAAGCAGTGCAAGAAGGCGTCGCGGCATGTTATCCACCTATTGACGGCGTTCCGGCTTTGAAGAAAGAAGCATCGCGTTTCATCAAGAATTTCCTTGACCTTGACGTCGATGCAGCCAACTGCGTCCCGACCGTCGGCTCAATGCAAGGCGCATTCGCCTCATTCATGATCACAGGCCATATAAGCAAGGAAAAGAACACCATGCTCTTCGTTGACCCTGGTTTCCCTGTCCATAAATTCCAGTGCAAGGTTCTCGGCATCCCGATGGAACACTTCGACATCTACGACTACCGCGGCGAGAAACTCCGCGCAAAACTCGAAGAGATACTGTCAACAGGCAAGATCCACAGCATCCTTTACTCGAATCCTAACAACCCGACATGGGTGTGCCTCACCGACGAGGAACTCAAAATCATCGGAGAGCTTGCAAACAAATACGACGTCATCGTGCTTGAAGACCTCGCATATTTCGGCATGGACTTCCGCAAGGACTACAGCCATCCTGGCGTTGCACCGTTCCAGCCGACAGTGGGGAAGTACACCGACAACTACATCCTCATGATTTCCAGCTCGAAGGCGTTCAGCTTCGCGGGCGAACGCTGCGCCTTCCTCGGCATCAGCGACAAGCTGGCAAAACGTCACTACCCTGATTTGAAAGGCTTCTGCGGACAGGAGATCTTCATGCGCGGCATCCTCTTCGGTGCATTGCATCCGCTCACATCAGGCGTCTCACATTCAGCACAATACGCACTTGCAGGCGTGCTGAAGGCAGTCAACGACGGCATTTACAACTACCGTGACGACGTCCTCGAATACGGCCGCAAGGCAAAGATGATGAAAGACGCCTTCACTGCCGCCAACTTCTACATCACATACGACGAAGACCTCGGCGAACCGATTGCTGACGGCTTCTACTTCACATACTGCTACCCTGGATTCACTGGCGCAGACCTCGTCGAAGAAATGATGTACTACGGCATTTCGGCAATCTCGTTGGACACATGCGGCTCCACACGCCAAGGCATTCGCGCCTGCACATCACTGATTCAGAGAGAGGAAATTCCTGTTCTCGCCGAGAGACTTCAGGCATTTGCGAAAGACCATCCGGTGAAGTGAAAAATCCCGCAGATCACGCGGATTTCGAACAGATATTAATAAGGTTTGGGAGATGTTTTTCTCTCAAACCTTTTTTGTAAAAACGTGATTTTGACAATTTTTTTCTATAATTTTACAATTGAATTAAAAATATCCATATATTTGCGCCGCTGATTTTTCGGCATTTTTAATAAAGCTGCGATGTTTCATCTACAGTAAAAGAATCGGTACACTTTAAAACAGGAAAGACGAAACATTCCACGGCTTGAACAGAAGGTTCAAGCGCGGATTGTTGTTTTTTCTTGTGGTTGTACCGTACCATTACTGTAGAACACTTCCGCGCTTTTTTTGTTTTCCGTTTTCAAGTTATTTTGCAAAAAATTTAATCAAAAATATTTCGCTTTTTTTTTGATTTGCTCGAAAATGTTTTGTAATTTTGTGCGTTTTTGAAAAAACACGGGAAAAAGAAATATTCAAACATAATAATAACTTAAAAATTTAAAATTATGGCAGGTTTCAAAGGTGCTGTATCCGTTGATACTGAGCGTTGTAAAGGTTGCGGCGTGTGTGTCGTCAACTGCCCGATGCAGGTCCTCGGATTGGCAAAAGAAGTTAATGGAAAAGGTTACAATTACGCCTATATGGCAGAACCCGACAAGTGCATCGGCTGCGCGAGCTGCGGCATTGTTTGCCCCGACGGTGTCATCTCTGTTTATAAAGTGAAATTGTAATCAAATCATTGTCAAACATTTAAAAATTAAAAATAATGGGAGAATTAAAATTGATGAAGGGTAACGAAGCATTGGCAGAAAGCGCCATCCGCTACGGCTGCGATGCTTATTTCGGATATCCTATCACCCCACAGTCGGAAGTGATTGAGTATCTGTCAGAACAGAACCCTTATGAACGTACCGGCATGGTCGTTCTGCAAGCAGAAAGTGAATTGGCAGCTATCAATATGGTTTATGCTGCCGGCGCAGCTGGAAAACGCGTGATGACATCATCGTCAAGCCCTGGCGTGTGCCTGAAACAGGAAGGCATCGCCTACATCGCGGGCGCTGAAGTACCTTGCGTCTATGCAGACGTCGTCCGCGGCGGCCCGGGCCTCGGCACAATCCAGCCGTCACAGGCCGACTACTTCCAGGCAGTGAAGGGCGGCGGCAACGGCGACTACAAGAACATCGTCCTCGCCCCGGCATCAGTGCAGGAAATGGCTGACTTCGTGGCTCTCGGCTTCGACCTCGCATTCAAATACCGCATGGCAGTATGTATCCTCTCTGACGGCGCAATCGGCCAGATGATGGAGAAGGTCGTCCTTCCGGAACAGAAACCACGCATGACAGAAGAGGAAATCAAGGCCAAATACCCATGGGCGTTGACAGGCCGCAAGAGAGGCACCCAGCACAGAATCATCACCTCACTCGACCTTGACTCCAACAAGATGGAAGAGCACAACCGTCACCTCCAGGCCAAATACAAGATGGTCGAAGAGAACGAAGTGCGTTACGAAGAGATCAACTGCGAAGATGCCGACTACGTGTTTGTGGCATACGGCTCAAGCGCACGTATCGCACAGAAGTCAGTGCAGCTCGGCCGCGAACAGGGCCTGAAACTCGGCCTTCTCCGTCCGATCACCCTCTTCCCTTATCCTACAAAGGCTATCGAAAACCTCATCAACCACGGCGTCAAAGGATTCCTTTCAGTCGAACTGAGCTGTGGCCAGATGATTGAAGACGTCAAGCTGGCATGCAACGGCCGCGTCAAAGCCGAACACTTCGGCCGCGTCGGTGGCATCATCCACACACCGGAAGAAGTTCTCGAAGCAATGAAGAAACAAATTATAGGAGAATAAGAAAATGACAGTTGAAGATATCATTAAACCAGAAAACTTAGTTTACGAGAAATCTAAGTTATTGACAAGCAAGCCTTTCCACTATTGCCCAGGCTGCGGTCACGGTACAATTCACCGCATCATTGCCGAAGTCATCGAAGAATTAGGCATCGATGAGAAGACCATCGGCGTTTCTCCTGTAGGATGCTCGGTCATGGCATACGACTATTTCGATGTTGACTTCATCGAGGCAGCCCACGGCCGTGCGACAGCATGTGCGACAGGTATCAAACGCGTGTGGCCCGACAAAGTCGTCTTCTCATACCAGGGCGACGGCGACCTCGCTGCCATCGGAACATGCGAGACGATCCACACATGCAACCGCGGCGAGAACATCACCATGATTTTCGTCAACAACGGCATCTACGGCATGACAGGCGGCCAGATGGCCCCTACCACACTCGAAGGCATGAAGACCGCCACGACACCTTACGGACGTAAGGCCACGTTGCCGGCAGGCGCAGGCTTCGACGGCATCCCGAACAACGGCTACCCGCTCCATATCACAGAACTCATCGCTCACCTTCCCGGCACGAAATACGTCACACGTCAGGCCGTCTATGACCCGGCACACGTGCGTAAGGCAAAAGCCGCCATCAAGAAGGCGTTTGAAAATCAGATCAATGGCAAGAGCGGCGTGAACTTCGTTGAGATCGTTTCCAACTGCAACTCGAACTGGAAGATGGACCCGGTCAAGGCCAACCAGTGGTTAGTCGAAAACATGCTCCCAGAATATCCGCTCGGAGACATCAAAGTTGACGGAAAGATCGTTGAAAAATAATTAAAAAAGTAAAGCAATGACAGAAGAAATTATTATTGCCGGATTCGGCGGACAAGGTGTCTTGTCAATGGGTAAGATCCTTGCTTATAGCGGTATTATGGAAGGCAAAGAAGTGAGCTGGATGCCGTCATACGGTCCTGAGATGCGCGGTGGCACAGCAAACGTGACTGTCATCGTCAGCGATGAACGCGTGTGCTCACCTATCCTCAACGCTTTCGACACAGCAGTGATCCTCAACCAGCAGTCACTCGACAAATTCGAATCAAAAGTGAAACCGGGCGGTTATCTCCTTTATGACCCGAACGGCATCACCAAGAAGCCAACACGTACCGACATTCACATCCACACCATCGAAGGCGCACAGCTGGCATCCGACATGGGTAACAGCAAGGTGTTCAACATGATCATCCTCGGTGCTTTCCTGAAGCTCCGCCCGATCATCCTCGACAAGAACGTCGAAGAAGGTCTGCGCCACAGCCTGCCGGAACGCGCCCACAAGCTCATCCCGTTGAACATGCAGGCCGTTCAGGTCGGAAAAGACAACGTTAAGTAAGCTATAGAAACAAGCTTTTATCATGACTGAAAAACCACCTTGGAGACAGGGTGGTTTTTTGGCAAATGGGATGAAGAAAAAACAACCTATGCCCACAACGGGCACATATATTCGCTATATTTGCAGACCGAATTTGTAACAAACAGATAAGTCATGCCACTGAATCAGACCAATAAACTCGTGTGGATAGCAAACACCATACATTCCGCCCGCAAGATAACATTCGAAGAGCTTAACAGCAGATGGATTGAAGACGACGACATCAGCCGAGGCAAACCGATGCTGAAACGCACCTTCATCAAATGGAAGTGGGCGATTCTTGACACTTTCGGCTTGAACATTGAATGCGAAAAAACAGCACCTTACAGATATTACATTGACAACGATGAAGACTTGAGACAGGGAAACATCGAAAACTGGCTTTTAAACACGTACTCCGTCAGCAATTCGCTCAGCGGAAGCAAATCGATCAAGGACAGAATTATTCTTGAAGATGTGCCGAGCGGACGAGAATATTTAGACCCCATCATCAATGCGATGAAGAAAAACCGTTTCATTCACATTGTCTATTACAACTATTGGCGTGAAGACGAGAGGGAGCATTACCTCATGCCATTGTGTGTGAAGCTTTTCCGGCAGCGATGGTATATGGTGGGGCGTTCGTGGCCGTTGGGCGAGGATTTGCTGTTTTGTCTTGACCGTATTCGGGACTTCCGTTTGTCAAGCCATACGTTCGAGTATCCGGAGGATTTCAAGCCAAAAGAGTTTTTCGACGGCTGCTTCGGCGTCATTGCGGGCGGCAAGACCAAACCCGAAAATGTGGTGCTCAAG
>JAKSMZ010000080.1 GCA_024400355.1 Bacteroidales bacterium | reverse complement strand
TGAACTTTACAAACTTTTCACTTATAAAACCTCATCTCGTCAATGTATCTATAAACCTTTTCGGGAACGAAATACCTCACGTCGCGGCCTTCCGAAATGGCTTTCCTGATGAATGTCGATGAGACCTCTATCTCCGGCGCATTTATTGTCTTCACCGATGGATGGTTTTCCAACTCATTGCCGCTGAAGCCTTTGCGCGGATAGACGAGCAGATGGTAATACTCCAGAATCACTTCGTAGTTCTTCCACTTCCTGAAACTTTCGAGGCTGTCCATTCCGCAGATAAGGTGAAAATCGTAGTTGGGATAACGCTCGTGGAGCTTCGCCAGCGTGTCGATCGTGTAAGACGGCTTCGGCATATAAAACTCGATGTCGCAGACCTGAAACCGCTCATCGCCTTCGATGGCGAGTTCCACCATGCGTAGCCGGTGCCGGTCTTCAAGCAGCGTCTTCTTGTCTTTCAACGGGTTGTGCGGCGAAACGACAAACCAGATCTCATCCATGTCGCCGTATTCCGCCAAGTAATTGGCGAGCATCAGATGACCGTTGTGAACCGGGTTGAACGAACCGAAGAAAAGTCCGATTTTTCTCATAAAATGCTTTTTGGTCAGGAGACGAGAGAAATATAGGGTGGCGTCGCCTCTCTTAACTCTCCTCTCTCCTCCTTTAACTATAAAATATTAAACAGCTGCTCCTTGATTTTTTCGAGTTCGTCTTTCATCTTGACCACAAGTCGTTGAATGTCAGCATCGTTGGCTTTGGAGCCGAGGGTGTTGATTTCGCGTCCCATCTCCTGGGCGATGAAACCGAGTTTCTTGCCGGCGCCTTCTTCGTCGATGCTTTCCATGAAGTAATCGCAGTGCTTGCGGAGACGCACCTTCTCTTCGGTGATGTCTAATTTCTCAAGATAGAAGATGAGTTCCTGCTCGAAGCGGTTTTCATCGTACTCACCGGAAGTCAGCTCCTGAAGGTTTTTCTGGAGTTTTCCCTTGATGATCTCGTGACGGTTTTTCTCAAACGGCTCAACTTCAGCGAGATAGCCGAGAATCAGCTCGACGCGCTTGACCAGATCTTTCTTGAGAATGATGCCTTCTTTCGCCCTGAAATCGTCGGTCATCTCCAGCGCCTGAACCAATGTCTCCATGATTTTTGCAAGAAATTCATCATCATAATCCTGTACCGGAGCGATGAAAATTCCTGGCATCCTGAAAACGATAGCCGCGATGTCTTTTGATTCAGGAATATTGTATTCCTTTGATATTGAATTGATTTGCTCAAGATATGAAGCAACAACATCTTTCTCGATGTGGGTGTTTTGCGCGACATCGGTGTTTGTGATGGTAATCGTTGCATCGACTTTCCCTCTTTGAAGGACCGTTGCGATTTCATTGCGGTAGTCAAATTCGCTTGCCTTAAGTTCTTGCGGAAGTTTCAAAGAAAGGTCTAACTGCTTGCTGTTCAACGTCTTGATTTCCACGCAGATGTTGTTTGTATTATAAAGTTGCTCGGCCTTGCCGTAGCCTGTCATCGAATGAATCATGATTGAAAAATTTTCGCAAAAATATTAAATTTTATTGTGCATGAGATAAAAAATATTTTCAAAAGTTAGCCTTTGATATGAAAAAATACTTAATTTTGCGGTCATAAATTAAAAGTAACTTCTAAAAATTACAATCATGTCAGAAAAAATGACTTCTCAGTATGCGATGGAGTTGGAGGCCAAATACGGTGCTCACAACTATCATCCGCTTCCGGTAGTCCTCGCAAAAGGCAAAGGTGCCAAGGTGTGGGACGTTGAAGGAAAAGAATATTTCGACTTTTTATCAGCTTATTCGGCTGTTAACCAGGGACATTGCCATCCGGCAATCATCAAGGCGATGACCGACCAGGCGGAGAGACTGACTTTAAGCTCGCGTGCTTTCTACAACGACGCTCTCGGTCCGTGGGAAAAATATGTGACAGAATATTTCGGTTATGACAAGGTCCTGCCGATGAACACAGGCGCTGAGGCCGACGAGACAGCTCTGAAGCTTGCACGCCGCTGGGGTACCGTCTGCAAGGGCATCCCGAATGACGAGACATGCATTGTGTGCTGCGAAGGCAACTTCCACGGCCGCACAATCACCATCATCACCATGTCGAACGACCCTGATTCGTATGCAAACTACGGTCCTCTGACACCTGGTTTCATCCGCATCCCTTACAACGACCCTGACGCTTTGGAGCAGGTTCTCGCAAAAGACGGCAAGAAGATCGCCGCTTTCCTCGTCGAACCGATACAAGGTGAGGCCGGCGTTTATGTCCCGGATGAAGGCTATCTCAAGAAATGCTACGACATCTGCAAGAAATACAATGTGTTGTTTATGGCCGACGAGGTACAGTGCGGTATCGCCCGTACAGGCAAGATGCTCGCCTGCGACCACGAGGGTGTCCGTCCTGACGTGCTTATCTTAGGTAAGGCTCTCGGTGGCGGCGTAGTGCCTGTGTCAGCAGTCCTCGCCGACGACTACATCATGATGAACATCAAACCGGGCGAGCACGGCTCGACATTCGGCGGCAACCCCGTCGCGGCAAGAGTGTCAATGGCCGCCCTTCAGGTCATCAAAGACGAAGGCCTTATGGAAAAAGCCGATTATCTCGGAAAGATCTTCCGTGAGGAAATCATGAAGATCAAACACCCGATGATTCAGAAGGTTCGTGGTAAAGGCTTGCTCAATGCAGTGATTATCAAGCCTATGAATGGAAAGGAAGCATGGGACGTCTGTCTCAAGATGCGCGACAACGGTCTGTTGGCAAAACCAACACACCAGCACATCATCCGCTTCGCTCCGCCTCTCGTGATCACCGAAGAGGAACTCCGTCAGGCTATTGAAATCATCAAGAAGTCAATCATGGAGTTCTAAAGTTGATATTTTTTACAAAAAAAAAAGGTGCACTGAGACTTGTGGTTTTGGTGCATCTTTTTTTTGAAATTCTTTTTGGTATTTCAAAAATCTCTTCTTAATTTTGACCTTTCAAAACCGAAACGCGATGACGGATGTTTATTTAACATATAATATGTTTGTTATCAATAATTTACGGGAAGACGAAACAGCACCGCTCCATCGTCCGTCACGGCCTTTTCCGAATTGGTAGGAACCGGTTCATTAAACGACATGGTGTCTGAAAGTAAAGACACCAAGAAAAACAAAAATTTGACTCTTTTGTGAGTCAACTTTTTTCAGGGTAAGACACTTTTGCTTACATTACTATCAAGGGAAAAGTTACATAAAAACTTTCATAATCATAAATCGCCCTCCAAAGGTTGTGTGAAGTCCTTTGGAGGGCGATTCGCCGATGTCAGGCAGTTGCTTTTTATCTCTTCACAACCTTCCTGACGACAGAATTGTTCATGCTGTCAACAATCTTCACGAAATACAATCCGCTTTCAAGGCTCTCAACATCGATTTCATTTCTGTTCTCGACAGACAAGACCTGTTGGCCAATCGTGTTGAAAATTGTAACGTTTTGAATGTCAGAGTTCTTGATGAATAACACATTGTTCATCGGGTTTGGATAGACTTCAACCGATGACAACTGGTTTTCATTTATGCCGGAAATCAACTGCTCGTCTATCTTCACAGTGATTTTCTGCTCTCCGCCCGACGTGATGATGCTTATGCTTGTCTCAACGTAACCTTTGGCGATAAAGACGATTTCGGCGGTAATCTTCATCGACAACCCGGGCTGGAGGGTGTATGGGAGACTGACCGGATTTGTACTCACGCTTGTATGGATGTTGAGGTAGTCGGTGTTGTTTTCGACAATATCATTCACGGTGATAGCCGTGTTGGTGTTGTTTGTCGCATTGAATATCGCAAACTGTTGTCCTTCATCTATTACGACTTCATCAACGTCGAAGGTGAGCAGTTCGCTCTCATGTTCTTCCATTGTGAAATGGTGAGGGTCAAGCTCGCCGAACACCGGCTGCTGGTATCTGTGCCCCGACTCATCGGCGCCGAAAACATAGTAGTTGACTTCTGAAAGTCCTTGATAACCTTTGATGTAGCCGACATATTCATCAGGATTGCCGGTTGCTGTCATGTGAGCGACCTGGTATTCACCACCGTCGATGCTGTAATATATCAATAAGGAGTCTTGTTTCAGATCCTGTCCGCTGTATGCGATGAACTTGCTTGTGATTGCGATAGAGTCCTGCCATTGCTGTTCGCCGAAGACGACATCGCGATGGTCAACGAAAAGCATGTCGAAGTCCATGACACCGCGTGTGCGGCAGTGGAGAGCGTCGGTGTTTTCCCAACCTATCGACCAGTCGTTGTTTTCAAAGCCAAGGATTTCATAGCCTGGCATTGCTTCCTGATAAACGGCGAGTGCCTGTTGGTTGTATGAAGCATTTTCTCCGAGCGGAACGAATACCTTATTATTGAGAATCAAGCTGTTGGTATAAGGGGCGAGTGTGTAGCCGCCAGGTTCCTGAACGCGATACACGTGGTAAGGATAGCCCCAGCAGCAGTTTGTTGTTGCGAAATATTCGGCAACTTGCTCGTAGAGTGCATATTGCGGGTTGCTTTGCGGAAGCTGTGCAATCAGGATCTTGTCAGGTGCGAGGTATTTGCCCCAGCAGTCAACGTGGGCGATGTAGTCACCTTGCGGGTCGATGGTGATGTGATACGGGTCGATGCCGAGGTAGTCGCGCATCTTGTTGCGGACGTTTGTCTCGTTGTAGCCGTTTTCCTGAACGACGAGCTCATCGGAGACGCCGTGTCCGCGGCCGTCTTCCATCATGTTACCGCCGGTGTGCTGAAGGTTCATGCCGTACATCGGGATGTTCCAATAGTTCGCGAAAACGCCGGAGACGTTGTCATCGTTCGGACGCGGGCGGTTGTAAACGTTGTCAACGATGGCTGGTTCGCGGTCTTCGAAGATGTACCACGGACCGTAGTCGCGCACCCAGTATGAATCTGTCGGTGCGTTTACAAAAACACAGTTATTCATATTGACGCCGTTGCTCTGGTATTCTGATCTCGCCGAGTTCTCGTAACCGCTTGATACAACGGTGATTAAAGTGCAATCTTCTGCCAACTCCTTCACAACTGTATATGGAATTCCGAGTGGATAACGGATTAATACCGCCTGCATCGGCTCAAATTCCGCCACGAAACGCGGTTCTCCCGCCGGCGGGTCGGTCTCAACAAAATTCACATTTCTGACAGGTGTGTTCATCTCTTCTTCCGAAAGATAGTGAAGTTTTCTCCAGTCAGGTTTCTTCACTTCTTGTGCATTAGCTGTAAAATTAAAGCATAACGCAATGACAGTCAATAGACTAAATAAATATTTCTTCATTTTTTAATTTAATAAATTGAGGTGCAAATATACTTATTTTTTGTAAAATATAGCGGCTTGATGTCCGTTAATTCCTTAAAATTTTTGTATTTTTGCAAACTATTTTAATTTTGAAATGAAAAAGATTTTGGTTTTTGCCCTGCCATTGATGTTAGCGGGCTGCTCGTTTATCGAAAATATTACAAACAAAGATAAAAAGGTTGATAAT
>JAKSMZ010000008.1 GCA_024400355.1 Bacteroidales bacterium | reverse complement strand
GCCCTGGCCACGCTGACTATGTTAAGAACATGGTTACTGGTGCTGCTCAGATGGACGGTGCAATCATCGTCGTCGCTGCAACAGACGGTCCTATGCCGCAGACACGTGAACACATCCTTCTCGCCCGCCAGGTTGGTGTGCCAAGATTGGTTGTTTTCTTGAACAAGTGTGACCTCGTCGATGATGAAGAGCTTCTCGAACTCGTCGAAATGGAAGTCCGCGACCTTCTCAGCAAGTATGAATTTGATGGTGACAACACACCTATCATCCGCGGTTCAGCTCTCGGCGCATTGAATGACGAGCCACAGTGGGCTGCTAAAATTGACGAACTCATGGAAGCTTGCGACACATGGATTCCAGAACCACAGAGAGCAGTTGATAAACCGTTCCTGATGCCTATCGAAGACGTGTTCTCAATCACAGGTCGTGGTACAGTTGCAACAGGCCGTATCGAGACAGGTATCATCAAAGTTGGTGACCCGGTTGAAATCATCGGTATGGGTGCTGAAAAACTCAAATCAACAGTCACAGGCGTTGAGATGTTCCGTAAGATCCTTGACGAAGGTGAAGCAGGCGATAACGCAGGTCTTCTTCTCCGTGGTATCGACAAAGACGAAATCCGTCGTGGTATGGTTATCGCAAAGCCAGGTTCAGTGAAGCCGCATTCACACTTCAAAGGTGAAGTTTACGTCCTTTCAAAGGATGAAGGTGGCCGTCACACCCCATTCAGAAACAAATATCGTCCTCAGTTCTACTTCAGAACAACTGACGTCACAGGTGAGATCACACTTCCGGAAGGAATGGAAATGGTTATGCCAGGTGACCACGTCACAATCGAAGTGCAGTTGATTTCTGAGATCGCCATGGACAAAGGTCTCCGTTTCGCTATCCGTGAAGGCGGCAGAACAGTCGGTTCAGGTCAGGTCATTGAACTCATTGAAGACTAATTTTGAATATGAAGAGTCCGGTCTTCGGGCTGGACTCTTTTAAACAGACAGGCGTAGCTCAATTGGTAGAGTGGTGGTCTCCAAAACCATAGGTTGAGGGTTCGAGCCCTTCCGCCTGTGCTATTAGAAAACAGACAAACAATATGAAAAAGTTCATTAACTACGTAAAAGAATGTTACACTGAGTTGGTGGAGAAGACATCTTGGCCAACTTGGAAAGAACTCCAGAGTAGTGCTATCGTCGTATCCATTGCTTCCCTAATTATCGCTTTGGTGGTATATCTGATGGATAAGACTTTTGAAACCGCATTAGAGGCTTTTTATCGTTACCTCTAATATGGAAATGTTTGATCTTAAAAAATCATCATTTAACTACTTTTAATTATCACAGGTAAGATGAGTGAGCAGAACGAAAAAAAATGGTATGTGATTAAGGCGATAAGCGGCAAAGAGAAAAAAGTTAAGGAATATCTTGATGCCGAGTTGTCGCATAATGACGCATTGAAAGATCTGATATCACAAGTATTGATCCCGACGGAAAAGGTGTATTCGGTGAGAAACGGAAAGAAGATCAGCAAGGAGAAGATATATCTCCCTGGTTATGTTCTCATTGAGGCAAACCTTAACGCTGAGGTCATGCACCTTATTAAGGATACTCCGAATGTCCTCGGTTTCCTCGGGACACGCGGAGGGGATCCTGACCCGATTCGTCCAGCTGAAGTGAGCCGTATCTTAGGAAAGGTTGACGAGATGACCGAGACGGGTGAGGGTTCTGAAGTTGAGTTCATTGTCGGAGAAACCGTGGTGGTCAACGACGGGCCATTCAGCAGTTTCGCAGGTGTTATTGAGGAGGTTAACGATGAGAAGAAAAAGCTCAAAGTTATGGTGAAAATCTTCGGACGTAAGACCCCGCTCGAACTCAGTTTCTTCCAGGTGAAGAGAGAGAGTTAAAGATGGTAAATGTTTTCATTTAACTTTTATAGTAAAATCAAATGAAAGAAGTAAGCGGATTAATTAAACTGCAAATCAAAGGAGGAGCCGCTAATCCTGCACCACCGGTCGGACCTGCATTGGGTTCGAAGGGTGTGAACATCATGGAGTTTTGCAAGCAGTTCAATGCTCGTACACAGGATCAGGCCGGCAAAGTGTTGCCAGTCATCATCACTGTCTATAAGGACAAGAGCTTTGACTTCATTGTAAAAGCATCTCCAGTAGCTGTCTCCGTACTCGAAAGCGCCAAAATCGCTAAAGGCTCAAAAGAACCTAACCGTTCAAAAGTCGGCAGCATGACATGGGACACAGTCCGTGCAATCGCTGAGAACAAGATGAAGGACATGAACTGCTTCACAATCGAATCAGCAATGAGCATGGTGGCTGGTACAGCTCGCAGTATGGGTGTTAAGATTACAGGCGAATCACCTTTAAAGTAAGACTAAGTCTTAGCGTTTGTAGAACAAAAAAGAATTAAAAAAATGGCAAAAGTATCTAAAAAGAGAAAAGAAGCTTTAGCTAAGTTCGACAAAAGCAAGGTTTACTCCTTGACAGAAGCGATTGATATCGTTAAGCAAATCACTTACACCAAGTTCGATGCATCAGTTGATGTCAACGTGCGCTTGGGTGTTGACCCTCGTAAGGCGAACCAGATGGTTCGCGGCAGCGTCACACTCCCTCACGGAACAGGTAAGACTGTCCGCGTGTTGGTACTCTGCACACCAGACAAACAACAGGAAGCACTCGAAGCAGGTGCTGATTTCGTCGGATTTGAGGACTATGTCCAGAAAATCAAAGACGGTTGGACGGATGTCGACGTGATTATCACAATGCCATCGCTGATGCCGAAAGTCGGCGCACTCGGTAGAATCCTCGGTCCACGCGGATTGATGCCGAACCCGAAGACAGGCACAGTGACAATGGATATTGCAAAGGCTGTCAAAGAAGTAAAGGCTGGTAAGATTGATTTCAAAGTTGACAAATACGGAATCATCGATTCACCAGTTGCTAAAGTGAGCTTCGATGCTGAGAAGATTTATGACAACGCGAAGGAATTGCTCCAAATGATTGTCAAATTGAAGCCAACGGCAGCTAAAGGTACTTACGTGAAGAGTGTCTATATCTCAAGTACAATGAGTCCAGGTGTTCAGGTGGACATCAAATCAGTAGCCAACTAAACCCTTAAATAAGTATTGACATGAGAAAAGAAGAAAAAGACGTTATAATTAACGGTATAGTAGAACAGTTGAACGCATGTCCAAACTTCTATCTGACTGACATCGAAGCATTGAATGCAGAGACGACAAGCCAGCTCAGAAGAGCATGCTTCGGCAGTCAGGTCAAGCTTGTTGTGGTGAAGAACGCATTACTGAAGAAAGCTATGCAGAGGACAGGTAAGGATTACGGTGATCTTTACAATGTCTGCAAAGGCACGACAGCAATGATGTTGTCAGAAAATGGCAACGCTCCTGCCAAGCTTATCAAGAAGTTCCGCAAGACAAGTGACAAGCCTGTTCTCAAAGGCGCATTCATCGAAGAGTGTGTTTACACAGGCGACAACATGCTCGACACATTGTGCAGCATCAAGTCTAAGAACGAACTCATCGCTGACGTTATCGCATTGCTCCAGTCACCAGCCAAGAACGTTATCAGCGCTCTTCAGTCAGGTGGACAGAAGCTCAGCGGCATCGTGAAGACATTATCCGAGAGACCGGAATAAATCAGAATGATTATCATTCAAAGAAAAAAAAGAGAACAAATAAAATAATCGTATAACAAATAAATTCGAAGAAAAATGGCAGATTTGAAAGCTTTTGCTGAACAATTAGTGAACCTTACAGTTAAAGAGGTTAATGAACTCGCAGCAATATTGAAAGAAGAATACGGTATTGAACCAGCAGCAGCGGCAGTTGCAGTAGCAGCTCCAGCAGCAGGTGGCGAAGCAGCCGCAGCAGCAGAAGAAAAAACATCTTTTGACGTTATCCTCAAGAACGCCGGCGCACAGAAGCTCGCAGTCGTGAAACTTGTTAAGGACTTGACAAGCCTCGGACTTAAAGAAGCTAAAGAATTAGTTGACGGTGCTCCTAAAGCTGTTAAAGAAGGCGTGAGCAAAGAAGAAGCTAATGCACTCAAGGCACAACTCGAAGGCGCTGGTGCAGAAGTTGAAATTAAATAAGTTTAATTTCCTGGTACAACAGGCATGAAATACCTCAGCCCCTGCTATAAGACAGGGGTTGAGGTTTGTGCCTATATTGTGTTTTACACAATCGTCTCTATATATTAGCTTTATAGATAACAATTAAAACCTAAACACTTTGGCAGACATTAAATTAGATAGAATCAGTTTCGCGTCAATCAAGAGACCTTTCGATTATCCGGATTTCTTGGATATCCAGCTGAAGTCATTCCGCGATTTCTTCCAACTTGACACAAACCCAGACCTCCGCAAGAATGAAGGCCTGTTCAAGGTATTCGCTGAAAACTTCCCGATAACAGACGCAAGAAACAACTTTGTACTCGAGTTCCTCGATTACTATATCGAAGCCCCACAGTATTCAATCACAGAATGCATCGAGCGCGGATTAAGCTACTGCGTGAGACTGAAGGCAAAACTGAAACTTTCATGCAACGATGATGAACATGAAGATTTCAAGGCAATTGAACAAGATGTGTATCTGGGCGCGATCCCGTATATGACACCACAAGGTACTTTCGTCATAAACGGCGCAGAACGTGTTGTCGTTTCCCAACTTCACCGTTCTCCGGGCGTTTTCTTCGGATCGAGCGTACACTCCAACGGCACAACCCTCTACTCAGCACGTATCATCCCGTTCAAAGGCTCATGGATGGAGTTCTCGACCGATATCAGCAACGTGATGTATGCTTATATCGACAGAAAGAAAAAATTACCTATCACGACATTGCTGCGCGCAATCGGATATGAGACGGATAAGGACATCCTCGACATATTCAACCTCGCCGAAGAAGTGAAGGTGACAAAGGCCGGCCTGCAACGTGTTATCGGACGTAAACTGGCTGCGAAAGTGTTAGAATCAACAGTCGAAGTGTTCTCAAACGAGGAGACTGGCGAATATGTTACATACGAACGTAACAGAACTGTTGTCGATCGTGGCGTGGTGCTTACAAAAGAACATATTGACTCAATCATCAAGGCAGGCGTGAAGACAATCCTGCTCGACCGCGATGAGACCAATACAAGCGAATACAGCATAATTTTCAATACTTTACAGAAAGATACAACAAACTCGGAGAAAGAAGCCGTTGAATACATCTACCGCCAGCTTCGCAATGCGGAAGCCCCTGATGAGGAAACCGCCCGCGGAATAATAGAGAAACTGTTCTTCTCCGACAAACGTTATGACCTCGGCGAAGTCGGCCGCTACCGCATCAACCGCAAACTCGGCCTCGAAATCCCAGCCGACATCAAGGTCCTGACAAAAGAAGATATAATCGCTATCATCAAATACCTTATCGAACTGTCGAACAGCAAGGCTGAAGTTGATGATATCGACCACTTGAGCAACCGCCGTATCAGAACCGTCGGCGAACAGCTTTACGCACAGTTCGGAGTCGGCCTCGCACGTATGGCAAGAACCATCCGTGAACGCATGAACGTCCGTGACAATGAGAACTTTACTCCAACAGACCTCATCAACGCAAAGACTTTGTCGTCTGTCATCAACTCATTCTTCGGAACGAACCAGCTGTCACAGTTCATGGACCAGACAAACCCGCTGTCAGAGGTGACACACAAACGCCGTATCTCAGCTCTGGGACCTGGCGGCATCTCCCGTGACCGCGCCGGATTCGAAGTCCGTGACGTTCACTATACACACTATGGCCGTCTCTGCACCATCGAGACACCTGAAGGTCCTAACATCGGCCTTATCTCGTCCCTCTGCGTGTTCGCAAAGATCAACGACCTCGGATTCATCGAGACACCTTATCGCCCTGTTGTTGATGGTAAAGTTGATTTTGAAAACAATCCGGTCTATCTTACTGCGGAAGAGGAAGATAACAAGATCATCGCACAGGCCTGCACCGAGATGGATGAAAAAGGCAACATCACCGAAGAGTACGTCAAAGCCCGTCAGATTGCCGACTATCCTATCGTCACACCAAACGAGCTTGACCTCATCGACGTCGCCCCGAACCAGATGTCGTCAGTCGCAGCATCACTTATCCCGTTCCTTGAACACGATGACGCTAACCGCGCCCTGATGGGATCAAACATGATGCGTCAGGCTGTGCCGCTGATGTGCCCTGAAGCACCAATAGTCGGAACAGGCATCGAACATTACGTGGCAAAAGACTCACGCACACTTGTCGAGGCTGAAGGCGATGGCGAGGTGATATTCGTGGACTCAACAAAGATTACCATCAGATATGACAGGACAGACAAGGAAAGACTTGTCAGCTTCGATGATGATATCAAGACATACAACCTTATTAAATATATAAGAACTAACCAGAGCACAAGTATCAACCAGAAGCCGATTGTGAGGAAAGGCCAGAAGGTGACTAAAGGTCAGATACTTACAGAAGGTTATGCGACACAGGGCGGTGACCTCGCATTGGGCCGCAACCTGAAAGTGGCATTCATGCCTTGGAAAGGCTACAACTATGAGGACGCTATCGTGATTTCCGAAAGGATTGTCAAGGAAGACCTCTTCACATCAATTCATATCGACGAATTTACACTTGAGGTGCGTGATACGAAACTCGGACGTGAGGAATTGACAAACGACATCCCGAACGTGAGCGCAGATGCAACCAAAGACCTCGATGAAAACGGTCTCATCCGCGTCGGTGCAGACGTCAAGGAAGGCGATATATTAATAGGTAAGATCACTCCTAAGGGAGAGACCGACCCGACACCAGAGGAGAAACTTCTCCGCGCCATCTTCGGCGACAAGGCAGGCGATGTCAAGAACGCATCACTCAAGGCGGGTCCTTCAATGAAAGGCGTGGTCATCGGCAAACGCCTCTTCTCACGCGTTGTCAAAGACCGTAAGGCAAGGACAAAAGACAAGAGCATCATTGCGGAGATCGACGCCGAACGCGATAAAGAACTCGACGCGCTGAAAGCAAGGATGATGGAGAAACTCATGTCAATGCTTAATGGCCGTACGTCAACAGGCGTTTACACTAACTTCAAGGAGAACCTCATCCCTAAGAAGGTCAAGTTCTCACAGAAAGCCCTGTCGAATATCGACTATACAATTGTGAACCCGCATAAATGGACCACAGACCCTGAGATAAATGACTGCATTGCGAAGCTTGTCAACAACTACAACTCCAAATGCAAGGAAATCAGAGGAATATATGGCCGTAAGAAGAATGTGGCCAGCGTCGGCGAAGAACTCCAGAATGGCATAGTCCAGATGGCTAAAGTCTATGTGGCACAGAAACGTAAGCTCAACATCGGTGATAAGATGGCAGGCCGTCACGGTAACAAGGGTATCGTCTCAAGAATCGTGCGCGAGGAAGATATGCCGTTCCTGGCTGACGGCACACCGGTCGATATCGTGTTGAACCCGTTGGGCGTGCCTTCACGTATGAACCTCGGTCAGATATACGAGACAGTTCTCGGATGGGCAGGTCATGAACTCGGACTTAAGTTTGCGACACCTATTTTCGATGGAGCGACATTGGACGAGATCAATGCTTACATGAAGCAGGCAGGTCTTCCTGAAAACGGCAGAGTGCAGCTTTATGACGGCGAGACAGGCGAGCCGTTCGACCAGCAGGCGACAGTCGGATACATCTATATGCTGAAACTGCACCACATGGTTGATGACAAGATGCACGCCCGTTCAATAGGACCATACTCGATGATCACGCAACAGCCACTCGGCGGTAAAGCGCAGTTCGGCGGTCAGCGTTTCGGAGAAATGGAGGTCTGGGCTCTCGAAGCATTCGGCGCAAGCAACGTGCTTCAGGAGATCCTGACAGTCAAGTCAGACGATGTCATCGGACGTGCAAAGGCATACGAGTCAATCGTCAAGGGTGAGAACATGCCAACACCAGGTATTCCTGAGTCATTCAACGTGTTGATTCACGAATTACGCGGATTGGGTCTTGAAATTACGTTTGAAGAATAAGAATTATGGCTATAAGTAAAAATAATACATTGAACAGCAAGTTCTCGAAGATTACCATCAGTCTGGCATCTCCACAGTCAATCTTGGACCGCTCATACGGCGAGGTGCTGAAACCTGAGACAATCAACTACCGCACATACAAGCCGGAACGCGATGGCTTGTTCTGCGAAAGAATCTTTGGACCTGTAAAAGACTGGGAATGCCACTGCGGCAAATACAAACGCATCCGCTACAAGAACATCATTTGCGACCGTTGCGGTGTGGAAGTCACGGAAAAGAAAGTCAGACGCGAACGCACAGGCCATATCAAATTAGTCGTGCCGGTGGCACACATCTGGTATTTCCGCTCGCTTCCTAATAAGATAGGTGCCCTGCTTGGCATTCAGACCAAGAAACTTGACAGCATCATTTATTACGAACGCTATGTCGTGTTGAATCCTGGCATCTATGCCGAAAAGGCACCGGCAAATGGCGCAACCAAACTCGACCTGCTCACGGAAGAGGAATATCTTGATATTCTTAATTCTCTTCCCGTTGAGAACCAGCATCTTGCTGACGATGATCCAAATAAGTTCGTCGCCAAGATGGGTGCTGAGGCAATCTATGACTTGCTCACACAGCTTGACCTTGACAAGGAGTCATACGACCTTCGTGACAAGGCAAGTCACGATGGCTCACAGCAGCGTAAGGCTGAAGCTCTGAAACGCCTTCAGGTGTTTGAGGCATTCCGTGAAGCACAGAAACATATCGAGAACCGTCCTGAATGGATGATTCTGAAAGTCATACCTGTCATACCACCAGAGTTGAGACCTCTCGTCCCACTTGATGGCGGACGTTTCGCCACGTCAGACCTGAACGACCTCTACCGTCGTGTCATTATCAGAAATAACCGTCTGAAACGTCTTATCGAAATCAACGCCCCTGATGTCATCATGCGTAATGAGAAACGTATGCTTCAGGAAGCTGTTGATTCTCTGCTCGACAACTCACGCAAGTCAAGTGCTGTGAAGACCGACTCAAACCGTCCGCTCAAGTCATTGAGCGACAGCTTGAAAGGTAAACAGGGCCGATTCCGTCAGAACCTCCTCGGTAAACGTGTTGACTATTCTGGCCGTTCCGTTATCGTCGTCGGTCCGGATTTGAACATGAACGAATGCGGTCTCCCGAAAGATATGGCAGCCGAACTTTACAAACCATTCGTCATCCGTAAGATGATTGAACGCGGTATCGTGAAGACCGTCAAATCAGCTAAGAAAATCGTTGACCGTAAAGACCCTGTCGTTTGGGACATCCTCGAAAATATTCTTAAAGGTCACCCGATTCTGCTCAACCGTGCTCCTACACTGCACCGTCTCGGTATCCAGGCGTTCCAGCCGAAACTCGTTGAAGGTAAGGCAATCCGTCTGCACCCTCTCGTATGTACGGCTTTCAACGCTGACTTCGACGGTGACCAGATGGCTGTGCATTTGCCACTCGGCAATGCCGCAGTTCTTGAGGCACAGATCCTGATGCTTGCATCACATAACATCCTTAACCCTGCCAATGGAGCACCTATCACAGTGCCTTCACAAGACATGGTTCTGGGTCTTTATTATATCACCAAACCACGTAAGAGCACACCTGACCATATCGTAAAAGGTGAAGGCAAGAAATTCTATTCACCTGAAGAGGTCATCATCGCTTACAACGAGAAGAAGGTCGATATGCACGCCATCATCAACTGTAAGGTGTGGGTGCGTAAGGAAGACAACAGCCTCGTGGAAGAAATGGTCGAGACAACAGTCGGACGTGTCAAGTTCAACCAGGTTGTCCCTCGCCAGTTCGGTTACATCAACAGACTGTTGAACAAGAAGGCCTTGCGTGACATCATCGGTGACATGGTGAAACTCCTCGGCACAGCTACAACCACCAAGTTCCTTGATGACATCAAGAACATGGGTTACTACATGGCTTACAAAGGTGGTCTGTCATTCAACCTCGGCAACGTGCTGATCCCTTCCGTCAAGGAAGAACTCATCAGACAGGCTAACGAAGAGGTCAACGGCATCCGTGAGGAATATAACATGGGTTTCATCACACAGAACGAACGTTACAACAAGATCATCGATATTTGGGGTCACGTCGTCACCAAGCTGACCGACGAGGTTATGAAACTGTTGCCACAGGACGACCAGGGATTCAACCCTGTCTATATGATGCTTGATTCCGGAGCCCGTGGTTCAAAGGAACAGATCCGTCAGCTCTGCGGCATGAGAGGTCTTATGGCAAAACCGCAGAAGTCAACAGCAGCAGGTGGCGCTGAAATCATTGAGAACCCGATCCTTTCGAACTTCAAGGAAGGTCTGTCAGTGCTTGAGTACTTCATCTCAACTCACGGCGCCCGTAAGGGTCTGGCTGATACCGCTTTGAAGACCGCTGACGCTGGTTACCTCACACGCCGTCTTGTTGACGTTGCACACGATGTCATCATTACTGAAAAAGACTGCGGCACTTTGAGAGGCCTGTCAATCGGTGCTCTCAAGAGAGGTAAGGAAGTCGTCGAGTCGTTGTATGACCGTATCCTCGGACGTGTGGCTCTGCATGACATCTTCCATCCTCAGACAGGCGAATTGCTCTGCAATGGTGGTGATGAAATTACCGAAGATATTGCAAAGAGAATATGCGATTCACCTTTGAAAGATAAGACCATAGAGATCCGTTCCGTGCTGACATGCGAGTCGAGACACGGCGTTTGCGCCAACTGCTACGGACGTAACCTCGCATCAGGCAAACTGGTGCAGCGCGGCGAGGCCGTTGGTGTCATCGCAGCACAGTCAATCGGTGAGCCTGGTACACAGCTTACACTTCGTACATTCCACCAAGGCGGTACGGCTTCAAGCACGTCAGACGATTCAATCATCAAGGCTGATTACGACGGCAAACTCATGATCGACGAACTCCGCGTCGTTGATTATGAAAAGGATGACAACAAGTATCAGATTGTCGTCAGCCGTGCGGCCGAGATGAAGATCATCGACCATAACACAGGCGTCGCACTCGTTACGGAAAACATTCCATACGGCTCTAAGTTGTTCGTGCAGAACGGCAGCGATGTCAAGACAGGCGATGTCATCTGCGAATGGGATAAGTATAACTCACTTATCATCTCTGAATATGACGGTGAAGTCCGCTATGACAATATCGTAGAAGGTGTCACTTACCGTAATGAATCTGATGAGCAGACAGGATACAGTGAGCGCGTCATCATTGAAGGCCGTAAGTTCGCACAGCATCCGTCAATCTCAATCATCGACAGCAACGGCGAAGTGGCCAAGTCGTACGACTTGCCGGTCGGAGCACACGTCATGGTTGAAAATGGTGATATGATCAAAGCTGGTGACTCACTTACAAAGAAGCCGCGTGCTACAGGAGGTCTCGGCGATATTACCGGTGGTCTTCCGCGTGTCACAGAGTTGTTTGAGGCTCGTAACTCTTCCGAACCAGCCATCGTTTCTGAAATTGATGGTACGGTGTCATTCGAGAAGAAACTTGTCCGCGGCAACAAAGTCGTTATCGTCACTTCAAAGACAGGTCAGCAGAAGAAATATCTCATCCCGACAACGAAGGAAATCCTTGCCGACGAGAACGACTACGTGAAAGCCGGTCAGGCATTGTCAGAAGGTGCCATCACACCTGCTAACATTCTTGCAATCGAAGGCCCGATGGCAGTTCAGGAGTTTATCGTGAATAACATCCAGGAAGTCTATCGTTCACAAGGTGTTACAATCAATGGTAAACACTTTGAAGTCATTGTGCGTCAGATGATGCGTAAGGTCGAAATCGACGATCCGGGTGATACAAGATTCCTGCAAGGTGACCTCGTTAATAAGATTCTCTTCCAGGAGACCAACGATGACATCTTTGGAAAGGTTGTCGTTACAAATCCTGGTGACTCTGAGACACTTATGAGCGGACAGATCATCTCGGCAAGAAAATTGCGTGATGAAAATTCACAGCTGAAACGTAAGGATCTGAAGCTCGCTGAATGCCGTGATGCTGAACCTGCAACAGCCCACCAGGTGCTTCAGGGTATCACAAGAGCTGCATTGCAGACAGAAAGCTTCATCTCAGCGGCATCATTCCAGGAAACAACGAAGGTCCTTACACAGGCTGCGATCTCTGCCAAGACAGATTACCTTGAGGGTATGAAGGAAAATGTCATCGTCGGACATAAGATCCCTGCTGGAACAGGTCTCGCAGACTACAATGACATTATCGTCGGTTCAAAGGAAGATTTTGAACAAGTTACAAATAGCGAATTGGTAGAGGCTTAATTATTAAGTTGATACCGAATGGTAGAAAAGGTTGGTTGTTTTTTAGCCAACCTTTTTCCATGTCAGAAAAAATGTATATTTTTGCCAAAATTTTAAAGACGTAAAAAATGGATAACAACAAGAAAAATCAATTGAATATCGACCTCCCTGAGGCGGTCGCCGATGGCGTTTATTCGAATCTTGCAATCATCAGTCATTCACCAACAGAGTTTGTGATTGATTTCGCTCAGATTGCTCCGGCAATGCAAAAGGCGAAAGTCCGTTCGAGAGTGATTATGACACCTCAGAACGCAAAACGCCTTTTTAAAGCCCTCGCTGACAATCTGAAGAAATATGAACAGAATTTCGGACCGATCACAGATGTGAGTGATACAATAGCGCCGTTCTCCATGGGTAACGGAACTGCTGGTGAAGCATAGTGCGACTGCTTAAAGCAGTGTTTATTAAGATGTTGGGATAATAAAAAGACCGGATTAACTTCAATCCGGTCTTTTTAACGTTATCGTGTGTGCGGAATCCTACAGAAACTCCATATTCTCTTCTGTCGTGAATTTCTCGCAGTAGCGACATCTGAGCTGAATTTTGCCCAATTCGTTCTTCTTCACGGTGAATTTGGTCATGACTCTTTCGGCGTTTGTCACGCACTTCGGGTTGAAGCACTTCACAATGCCTTCAATGCGTTCCGGAATCTGAACGGCATGTTTGTTTATGACCTCAAAATCTTTGATTTCAATAAGAGTTGCTGTTGGCGCGACAAGAGCTATCTTGTTGATTTCCTCCGATTTGAAGAATTTGTTGGTTATTTTTATAATGCCTTTGGTGCCGTATTTCTTGCTTTCAAGGTTGGTTCCGAAATACACAGGGCAGTTGCATTTTTCAAGTCCTAATATTCTGATGACATCGAACACCTTGCTGGCAGGGATGTGGTCAATGACAGTGCCGTTTTCGATGGCTGAAACTATAAGTTCTTTTCTTTTTTCCATGATTTCCGATGTTTTGAGATTATTTTAATCCTAAGATTGCAGCGATTAATGCTTCACGTACATAAAGCCCGTTTTGAGCCTGCTGGAAGTAATAGGCCTTCGGGTTCTGGTCAACATCTTCGTTTATTTCATTGACACGTGGTAGCGGATGCAAAACGCGGCAGTTTTCCTTTGCCGGTTCGAGCATGTAATTGCGCAGGATGTATGCGTTTTTGACTTTCTCGTATTCCATCGGGTCTGGGAAACGCTCGCGCTGTACGCGGGTCATGTAGATGATGTCTGAATGAGGGATGACTTCTTCCAAATCAGTGTATTCGTGATATTCAAGACCGGCATCCTTGATGTATTGGATTACGGTTGACGGCATCCTTAGTTCGTTGGGTGATACAAAATTGAATTTTGCATTGAAGTGGCACATCGCCTGAACAAGGCTGTGTACCGTACGGCCGTACTTGAGGTCGCCGACCATTGTTATTTCAAGATTCTCAAGAGTGCCTTGGGTCTTGCGGATTGAATACAGGTCAAGCAGACATTGTGTGGGGTGCTGGTTCGAGCCGTCACCTGCATTGATAATCGGCACTTTAGATACTTCTGAGGCGAAACGCGCAGAACCATCAATCGGGTTGCGCATAACGATAAGGTCTGCATAGCTGGCCACCATCGTGATGGTGTCTCTCAACGATTCGCCTTTCTGGACGCTCGTACCTGCCGTGCTGCTGAATCCGATGACATTGCCACCGAGAAGTTGGATTGCGGTCTCAAAACTTAATCTGGTTCTCGTTGAAGGCTCAAAAAACAATGATGCAATGACGCGGCCGTTCAACAAATTCTGAAGACGTTGTCTCTCAAAGTCTTCCGCAATGTCAAGAATGTGGCAGATTTCTTCCGGAGTGTAGTCGTTGATCGAAATGAGACTACGGTTTTTTAAAGAGATAGACATTGTTGGTTATTTTTTTATTGTTACTATATTTGATTCGATTTTTGACAAAAAAAATGACGGCTTAAAAAAGACCGTCTGCAAAATAAATATGACATCCGTCAAAGAAAAACTTCTTTTCCCACCATCATTATGAGGCATCTTCGATAAGATTCTTTGCTCAATCATCAAGCTGCAAAAATACAACTTTTTTTGATTTGTAATGAAAAAATATTAAAAAAATGGAGAGAGTGGTGTCGCAGTCGCAAATCACTATATCAAATAGGTGTAATGTAAATAAAAATTTACATAATATACAGAATATCAGTGAATTGTAAATAAAATTAAAGAAAAAAGTTCTTGACAAACGCAAATCCATAATGTATCTTTGCATCGTGATAGCAAGAGAAAAAAGTTATAGGGAAAACCGTGGAAGGTTTGCAAAAGACAGACACGGAATTTTCTCGAATTTTAAGGTTAAACCACTAAATAAAAAAGTATATGATGAAAAAATTATTGACATTGTTTGTGTTGATATCGGTTTCCATGTTGTTACACGGACAGCAGACGAAAGTGTCTGGAACAGTTTACGATGATTTTCTCGAAGTGCTTCCTTCGGCGGAAGTACGCATTGTCACCTCTGATTCTGTGCAAGTCGCATCGCAGAGTACGGGGGCTGACGGCAGTTTTTCGTTTGGAATTACAATGGAAAATGGCTTGAAATACCTGCTCGAAGTGACGCATCTGTCGTATGAAAGACAGGTCATTCCGTTGGCTGCCACCGACACGGTCATGGAGATATACATGCGCATGGCATTGTACATGCTTGAAGGCGTGGATGTTGTGGCGAGGAAGCCACTGATAGAACAGCGAGGTGGCACCACTGTCGTGAATGTCAGCCAGATGGCAAATGTCAATTCCATGAGTACGACGAGGATGCTTGACAGGCTTCCGGGTGTTACGGCCAATGAAAGGGAAGGGCTGACGCTCAATGGACAAGGCGCCACACTTTATATTGATGGACGCGAACAGAGTGCCGGCGGCACAATGGCACTGGATCTCTTGGAGGCGTTGCCGGCTTCGATGATTGAGACGGTGGAGCTGGTGCTTGCCAACAATGGCACAAGGTCGGCGCTCTCAAACGGAGTCGTCATCAACATTAAAATGAAGGAAATGTATTACGACGGTTATTTCGCAAGAGTGGCAGGCCACGGCTCTCTCGCCGAATATCCCGACAATGACTTCGGTGGCGGAGCCAACGGCTCTGTGATTATGAAAAAAGGCGACGTGGTGTTTAATGCCCTCCTGTCTTACGACAACCGTCCGACATGGTACCGCAGCATTGATGACTCGCGCTTCGCCGACGGCTCGACAATGAAGGCAAACAGTACCGGAGACGGACGTATCAACGTGCTGACAGGACTCGCCAATCTGGAGTGGAGACTTAAGAACAAACATACTCTTAACTTCAACTTCTGGTTCTATGATGACTTCTCTAAAAGTACTGACTTGATGATGTTACATGCGAATGACACAACAGGCATTCGCGATTACGGACAACGGTCGTATAATGAGGGCAATGACGATCTGTGGACCGGCAATATTGAATATTCCACGCCCGACACTCTTCCGAACAGTTTTAAGGCCTCGTACGGAATACTCT
The DNA here is from genome assembly GCA_024400355.1 of Bacteroidales bacterium. Lineage (GTDB taxonomy): Bacteria > Bacteroidota > Bacteroidia > Bacteroidales > F082 > Limimorpha. Next base: position 7,423 of record JAKSMZ010000008.1, on the reverse strand, counting down.
ACGGCGGCCTGCGTACAAAGTCGAATCGTTATAACATCCTCCATCCAGATGGTCCTGAGCAATGGAGCCTGTACACATATCCGCGCATGACAGGATGGCAGCATGATCTGAAGTTCGATTACACCCATTTGTTCCGTAATTCCTCGAAATTGCTCGCAGGTGTCTTGCTGCACGTCGGCATACTTGACGATGATGTCAAATATGATGAACCGGTATTACAGCCTTGGCATCAGTCAAGCAATATGCATGGAGTGGAACGGAACTTTGAAGGATATGTCAACTACAATTTTGATTTCGGCAGATTCTTCTCGATGGACATCTCCTCTCGCTTTGTCCATATCAACCGTGATTTCGATTTTGTGTCAGACGGCAAAACATTGCAGAAGGATTATAATTACCTGCTCCCGTTTGCGGCCTTCTATTACAGAAATAAAATTTACTCGTTGGGTCTCGGTATGTCGTCACAGTTGTCCAATCCTGATTACAGCGCGATGTTGCCGGGGAATAGACAAGTTGACGAATACACTGTAAGGATAGGTAATCCTGATGTGAATCCGTCAAGAACATACGGTTTCCTTATTAACCAATCGTTTTTCAATGCATGTCTCATCAGTGTCAGATATGTTTATAAATACGACATCGCTGCTTATTTGCTTGATGAAGAGTCGTCGGCTGACCTTCGGGTGTACAGGTATAAGAATGTATATGACACGAGAAGTTGTGTCATGTCGCTGACATCGCTGTACAGGATGTTTGGAGAGGCCATAACGGGTCGTGTGGAGGTGAGTGCATCGTATAATGACGAGGTGAACTTTAAAAACGGCTATCATCTTGATGCGGGACGGAAGTCGTCGTATTGGCAGACGACATTGTCCGGCAGTATGAACTATAACATTTTAGACGGATTGGACGTGTATTTGTGGGCGAAGTACTGGCCACGCACAAAGATGCCGGAAAAGGAGATTTCCTCATACTGGACTATGGACGCCGGGGTCTCATATTGCTGGGGCAAGGACGGAATGTTCTCTCTCGTGTTCGATGCGCAAGATATATTCTCCTCATTAAAGATCAGTTCGTGTGAACACCTGTATGGCAATGTCATCGACAATACCGCAGACTATGCCAACAGGGTGCTGAAACTTACTTTCGCCGTGAAATTCAAGGGCGGCGGTAAGGTTGACGACAAAGGTGTCAATGAGTCTAAAAATGATATTGGTAGATTTAGATAATCTATTGATACTCAAGATTACACTGATAGTTTTTTTAATTTCTTGGTCATAATTGTAATATCCCAGACTGCAGGGATAAGTGTTGCAGTGTGTTTTTTTAATCAAAATTTTTTAATGTCATGAAAGACGAACTGAAAAAAATGCCAGTATTGGCTTCGGCAGAGCTCCTCTCCGACGAAATGATGGAACAAATTGAAAATGGTGCAAGCGATGTGCAGTGCTCGAAAGGATGCCAGCAGGCATGCCTGAAGAGTTGCCAGTCAAGCAGCCGAGGAGACAACACCTCATCAGTATCAGTGGATGTGGGCCTCAGCAAAGCGTTGAAGTAACATGAACCACCCCCTGGCCATCGGAAGGCCATGTGGTCTTTGGTGACCTTGTGAAGCCGTTGGCCGGGGGCTTTTAAATGCTTACATTTCTAAACCAAAATTATTATGAATGCAAATTGTGAGAAAAAAATAGTTCTTAATTTTGATTACAAAATCAGATTAGATGGCAGGAGAGCTTTGATAATCAATGTGAATGAACAATCAGAGACTCCAAGGATTACGCATCCTATGCTGGCGGCCATGTTCTCGTTTTTCAAAGGAGATAAGTGTCTTGGCTCAGTGTGTGACGAGATTAGTACCTTTTTCGATATGCCTATGGATAAAGTCGAAAGTCTTGTGAATGGTTTTATACACAATAAGGCAAATGTCAAAGTGAAGTTTGATGGGACAATATTCAGCTTTCCGGCAGACATGCTTGTCGAGAATGAGTGTGGAATAATACGTTGTGATCTCAAAACAAAGGATTTTCTTCTTCAGCCGCCATACGACTTTGAAACACTGAGGCTGTCGTCCCCCACAGATGTCCTTTTTGTGATAAATACAAAATGTGTCACCGACTGCGTCTATTGTTACGCGGATAAGAAAACACAGTATCAGGCCATGCCTACGGATCGTATTTTGAAAATCATAGAAGAAGCCTACGACATTGGCGTGCGTACGTTCGAACTGTCTGGTGGTGAGGTTTTCCTGCATAAGGACTGGAAGAAGATCATGAATAAACTCCTTGATTACGGATATTGCGATTTCGTTTCCACAAAAGTTCCATTGTCAAGGCAACAGATTGACGAGGTGGCGGGCACAGGTCTCAAGACATTGCAGATTTCGCTTGATTCGCTTAATCCTAAGACACTTGCGTGCAATCTGAACGTCGGCGAAGAGTATTGCCAGAAAATGAAGGAAAGTCTCTTGTATCTTGACACAAAAGGAATCGAAATCATAGTCAAGGGGACACATACAAGGCACACTCTCAACAAGGAAAATGTCAGGGAAATCATCGATTTCATCTCCAAACTCAAACACCTCAAGAAATATACCGTTTCGACCATCGGCGCGAGCATGTATAAGTCAAATGAAAGTTTCCAGGAACTGAAACCGACTCTGGCGCAGGTGAGGGAGGTGTACGATTATCTTGACGGCCTGGATTGCGGCTTTTATATCCAGAATGATGATCAGACGATAAAGCGTGAGGAGCTATGCAACATCAAGAAGTTCAATGAGAGGACGTTGTGCTCTGGTAATGTGCTGGGACTCACTATCCTGCCTGATGGCAAGGTCACCATCTGCGAGGAGCTCTACTGGAATCCTGACTTTATCATCGGAGACCTTATGAAGAACGGATTGTTGGAGGTGTGGAATTCCGAGAAGGCTCTGTCGTTGTGGAATATCAGGCAGTCCGTCTTCCCGCAGGAAAGTGCGTGCTTGACGTGTCAGGACTTCGCCCGTTGCCGTCGCGGAGCCGGTGCCTGCTGGAAATATGTCATAGGTGCTTATGGACGCGAGAATTGGCTGTATCCCGACCCGCGCTGCCCGAAGGCCCCGAACCCGATCAATAATGTGTGTTATGATTGATGTTGATGAAGCGACGATATACGTTGAGGCTGACGTTGACGAGGCTCTGGTGAAATTCGCATGTGAGCATTCGTTGCGCCTTTGCAGGACGGCGGTACATTGCTCGGCGCAGTTGCAGGGTGAGATAATTGGAATGGCCTCGGCAATTGTGAACGAACAGACTGGCACGGCTAACATACTTGTCATCTATGTCGTGCCGGTGCTGCGGGGCCTCCGCATCGGATCGAAACTGCTGAATGCAGTCACGCTGTTGTGCCGGGATAGGATGCCTTCGTCGTTTGATGGTGAATTCCGTGTCGTGTTGAAATGCGACTCTTTGAATGCCGACACCGACAGATTCAACCGTTTTCTTGCCCGTGGTGGTTGGCCGACATTGAAATATGACTCATCAACGCTTGTCATGGACATGAAGAAGGTTCCTGAATGCAGGTTCTATAAAATGGGTCTGATTGATGAGGTGGCACAACTGGGGAGTCTCAAATTCCGCTTCATGAGCGATATGAGTGATGAGGAAATTGACGAGGCCCTGCATCAGGCGGATTCCATCGCTCCTCATTTTCTGCAACCCGCAAAAAACATGAAGACCCTCATCCCGAAGTTGTCGTGCTTCGTGTTTGATGACGATATGGTTGTGGCATGGGCGTCAATGCTGAGATTGTCGGAGACCGAGATATATGCTGAATGTATTTATGTGAAAGAAGAATATCGTGAAAACAATCTTGCTTATCTGATCTTGTACAGGGTGATGAATCATTCGGTCGCTGAATGCCCTTATGTGAGACGAGTGCATGTCGGATTTGATGAGACTGATGTGAAACTGGCTCGTTTTTATCGAAGAATATTTGAGGGCTGCATCGTGGGTGATTACAAAACATTTGTGTCAATAAAAACTATCAAGTGATGGAGGTGAAAAGAAAATACCCGGTTTATCGGCAGTACGATTCACGCGACTGCGGCCCGGCTTGTCTTCGGATGATCGCAAAATACTACGGGAAGTCGTATTCAATGGAATTCCTGAAAAACCGCAGCGTGCAGAGGAAGACGGGTACGTCGTTGCTTGGTATCAGCGATGCGGCGGAAAGTATCGGCTTCAAGACAATAGGCGTGAAGATAACTTTCGAGCAGCTTTGCTCTATCCCGTGCCCGTGTGTGGTCAGCTGGAACCAAAACCATTTTGTGGTTGTGTATAAGATAACACGGAAGAAAGTGATTATCGGCGATCCGGCTGTTGGCAACGTGTTGAGATACAATGTCGAAGCGTTCTTGAAAAGCTGGTATTCGGTGATTGATCCGATAAAAGGCAACATGGGAATGGCGTTGCTGCTTGAACCGACGGTGGAGTTCGAGAATTGCAATGATGACAGCGGATATGTGTCAAAAGAAGAACTTGGATTCAGGTATCTGGTCAGGTTTTTGAAGCCGCACACGAAGTCGATTCTCAAGATTATGTTGGGAATGGCTCTGGGCAGCTTCATCAGCATGCTATTCCCGTTGCTGACACAGTCTATCGTCGATATCGGCATCGGAAACGGTGACAGCAGGTTCGTCATTATAGTCCTCGTGGCGCAGTTTGCACTTGTCGTGGGTCAGTCGCTCAATCATATAATAAAAAATTGGCTGATGTTGCATGTCACGATCAATGTGAACATCTCGCTTGTGTCCAATTTCCTTGGCAAACTCATGCGGCTGCCAATCTCGTTTTATGATTCAAGAAGAATGGGCGACACGTTGCAGCGAATCCGTGATTTCGACAGGATACAGAATTTCCTTACGGGTGAACTGATTGGCATCTCCATGGGCATCATCGGTCTGGTTGTGTATTCTGTGATGATGGCCGGATATAATTTCAGCATCCTTGGTGTCTTTGCCGTCGGCAGTGCGATGTATGTCGGCTGGATCCTGATTTTCATGAAACGGCGGCGCAAACTTGATTACATGCGTTTCCAGGAGTCGGCGCGTAATGAAAGTAATGTCGTTCAGATGATAACATCAATGCAGGAGATCAAACTCAACAACTGCGAACGGCAGAAACTGTGGGAGTGGGAGAAAACCCAAAACCGACTGTATGATGTCAGTATTAAGGGACTTTCACTCTCGCAGGCTCAGAATATTGGCGGCACGTTGATTGACCAACTGAAAAACATGGTGATCTCTTTCATGTCAGCGATGCTTGTTATAAACGGGGATATGACAATTGGCATTATGATGTCGATACAGTACATCATCGGTGAATTGAACGCGCCTATCGCCGACCTCGTGTCTTTTATCCGCTCTTATCAAGATACCAAAATCAGTCTGGAACGTCTTAATGAAGTGCAACAGATTGAAGATGAAGACACTAAGAATGTCGGCAAGGAGACTGAGATACCACAAGATGCCAACATTGTGTTGAAAAACGTTTCGTTTCAATATGACGGACCGCATTCGAGAAAGGTTCTTGACGACATCAGCCTGACAATACCTGCGAACAAGACTACAGCCATTGTCGGCATGAGCGGCAGCGGAAAAACAACAATGCTGAAATTGATCCTCGGTTTCTACGAGCCTGTGGATGGCGGCGTGTTCCTTGATGACAGGCCGCTCAGCGAGTTTAATGTGAAGGAATGGCGCCGGGCCTGCGGTGTCGTGATGCAGGACGGCTTCATTTTCTCCGACACCATCGCAAATAACATAGGTGTCAGCGATGCGAAGCCTGATATGCGATGTGTTGATGAGGCCGTGCATATAGCAAATCTAAATGACTATGTTAAATCGCAACCCAACGGGCTGAACACTTTCATCGGACTGGAAGGAAAGGGCTTGAGCTCGGGGCAAAAACAGCGCGTCCTCATCGCACGTGCCGTGTACAAAAACACGAAATACATTTTCTTCGACGAGGCGACTAATGCTCTTGATGCCAATAACGAACAGGTAATCATGAAAAATCTCGACAACTTGTTCAAAGAGAAAACTGTAATAGTTGTCGCACATCGACTGAGTACTGTGAAAAACGCCGATAATATTATCGTCCTCGACAAAGGTAAAATCGTGGAGCAGGGCACTCATGATGAGCTTGTGCGGCTGAAAGGTAATTATTTTAATCTTGTGAAAAACCAATTGGAACTCGGAATGTGATATGAAAGAAAAAAATCAAAACCCGTATGCTGATGTTGTCGTCGACAGAACTCCTTCGTTTTTAATTCGTCACGGAAGTGTCATGGTGATATTGTTCATAGTGATATGTATAATCGTCGGATATAAAGTTGAAATACAGACAGCACACGAAAATGCCGGACAATCTGCTGTTTTACAAAGTGAAGACACTGTGGCTGAAAGTGCTGAGACATTGTCGGGATATGTGTTTAACACAATAATGTCGTTGTTTTGACATGTTTCCGATTTTTAATGTTTAAAAATGGAAAGGGAGGTGATATGAAAACTTAAATAATTGTTGATTTATCAATGATGTATAATGCGTTTTTTACTATTTTTGCACCCAAATTTAAATAACGATTTGTACTATGCTGGAAGAAATTTTGAAACGGCTTTTTATTGATGCCTTCAGAAAACTCTATGGTCAGGAAGCTCCTGCTAACATGGTGAATTTTCAAAAAACAAGGTCTGAATTCGAAGGAGATTTGACAATAGTGGTGTTCCCGTTCACGAAGCTCGCTGGCAAGGCGCCTGAGGCTTTGGCGAATGAACTTGGAACGGAAATGACAAAGGAAAGTGAGTTCATCGCAAAGTATAATGTGGTGAAAGGATTCCTCAATTTGCTCATTTCGGATAATTATTGGATCTCATTCATGGAGAAAAACCATGGAAACGAATTTTTCGGGAGGAAAGAGGTTTCGGGAAGTCCTGTCGTAGTGGAGTATTCTTCTCCGAATACAAACAAACCGTTGCATCTTGGACACATCCGTAATAACTTGTTGGGATGGAGCGTGTCTGAAATCCTCAAGGCCAACGGCGAAAATGTGGTGCGTGTCAACCTCGTGAATGACAGGGGAATACACATCTGCAAGAGCATGATCGCATGGAAAAAATGGGGAGACAAATGCACTCCGGAATCAACAGGAAAAAAAGGTGACCATCTTATTGGCGACTTCTATGTGATGTTTGACAAACATTTCAAGGAGGAAGTTAAGTCGCTGCTACCTGCAAATTACGATGAGCTTGACGATGAGGCCAAGGAGAAAGCTAAGGCCGAGGCGGAGAGCCTGTCGCCGCTGATGCAGGAGACGCGCGAGATGCTCCGTCAGTGGGAGGCTGGTGACCCTGAGGTGCGTCAGCTTTGGGAAATGATGAACAACTGGG
>JAKSMZ010000079.1 GCA_024400355.1 Bacteroidales bacterium | reverse complement strand
CGACGCGTCGCAGCGCGTCTGGAGATTACTTTGCAGTTTCACTGTGAACTCTCTCTACCCCAAACTTCATAAATCAAGCTGACAAGTTCGTCGGCCTCCGCCATGAACGCCACGCCGTCAGTCTCCCATTCCGGGTACGCCGTCGCCTCCTGACCCTTCAGCCTGTCCATGTCTTCAAGGTACTTCGCCGACTTCTGCTCAAGCTGTATGAACATAGGCTTCATCTTGTGGCAGACCGCCTGCGCCTTCGCAAAGTCGTGCTCGGTGACAGCCTCATTCAGAACCACGAGGTTGTCGGCGGTCGATTCGACAAACGCATGGAGGATGCCCGTGATGGTGTCGTCATCATTGTCGAACATCGCGCTTAACGCAGGGAAGTCTGATGAATATACACTCGGCACCGACTCTTCTTCAACCCAATTGCTATTCAGGAGCTTCGCCAAGTCCTTGATCCTGAACGGTTTCTTGATGCATCCGTCGAAACCGTCGGCCTGTGCCGACTTCATGTCATATTCGTCGCGGGCTGTCATTATCACGACTTTCATCTCCGGGTTCTTTCCCTTGACGGAATGCAGCACGTCAAGACCGGTGAATGTCCCCATCTCGCGGTCGGTGAGGACGAGGTCGAAACTCTCAAGGACGTCAAGATACTTGCCGAACTCTATTGACGAACGGCAGATGTCAGATTTATGCCCCAGTTTGGCGAGCATCGAGCATATCACTGTGAGCAGTGTGTTGTCGTCATCAACAAGCAATACGTTGAGTGACTTGTTTGGCTTGGCAGGTTGTTCCTCAATGACTTGAACCTCTTTGTTGTCTTTGTCTCCGATGATTTTAGCCGGAATCCTTATCTCAATCTCGGTGCCTTTGTCGAGTTCCGACTGCACTTTGATGTCGCCGCCGAGAATGTCAAGGAGGCCTTTCACCACATAAAGTCCGAAGCCGTTGCCCTCAGCGATGCCGTTGTTGTTCTCGGCGCGGCTGAAAGGCTTGAACATGTCGTTCAGCTTGCTTTCCGGGATACCGATGCCGCTGTCTTTAACGTTGAAGATGATGCTGTTGCCGTCGTTTCTGACACCGAAATGCACCTCACCCTCGATGGTGTATTTCAAGGCATTGGAGATGATGTTGCCGACTATCTGTTTGATTTTCAGCTTATCGGAGCTTACGAAAAGATGTGTCGGAAGCTCTTTGTGATAAACGAAACGCAGCTGTTTGTTCTCGGCTATCGGTGAGAACATGGCACGGAGCTGGTCGCACAGTTCGCTGATGTCGAAGTCGGAGCGGACGTAATACTGATGGCCTTGGTCGAGGCTCGAGAACTCTAAGAGATTTGACAGGAGCGATAGGATGTGTTCTGATGAATACTTCATCGAGTTAAGCCTCATAACATCTTGAGGCTGAAGCGGTTCGGTCTTCATCAGGTCGATATATCCGATTATCGACGACAGCGGTGTCTTGATGTCGTGTGAGACCGAAAGCAGCAGCTTGTGACGGCTCTCCATGATTTCATCGGTGCGTCTCAAGGCTTCTTCGCGTTCTCTTCTCGCTTTGGCGACTTTTTTCATGTCATGGAAAATCAACGTGATGAAAATCAGGATGCAGGCCAATGCCACGGCGCCGCTGTAGATGGAATAATCCAAATTCCTTTTTATCAGCACCTCGCTCTTCTGAATCTCCGTCATCACGCTGCTGAGTGTCTGCTTGTGAAGTGTCAGGAGCAACGCCGAAATCTCCTCCGAGATTTTCTGGTCGGCCTTGATCAGATTCTGATATCTGTTCTCAACGGCTTTGATGTTTTTGAGATATTCTGCACGGCCTTTCTCGCTGTAAAGCTGTATGTCGCGCATCAGACTCATTGTGTCTGCCGAAACTTCGTCTATTGTGTCGAACGTCATGTTTGTCACCATGATGACGCTGTCGATAGCGTTGTCGGACGAGAACAGCCGCTCGAAGAAACCTTTTCTGCGGGCTTTGCGCACGATGGTGTCTTGCGTGGTGGTCACGACAACCTGCTGTCTCCTTTCGGGCTTGTAATTAATAACGATGTCATATAGTTCATCGTAAGGATTGAAATCATTGTATTGTTTTGATATATTACTGATGATCAGTTTTTTACGGTCGAGAAGCGTGACAATACCGTCAAGGATGACCTTGTTTGTGGTGTCGTTTCCCGAATAGGAAATGATGGAGTCGTTGGCGGCTTTTATGGAGTTCAGTTTGTTTTTGTAGAGCGAAAACTGTTTTTTGTTACCCGAAAATGTGTAAAGCTGTGCGCAAGACTGAGCCTCGTTCACTGTGATTATCAGGTCGTTGGTCAGGTCGAGGATTTTTTCGTTCCGTCTTATGTTAAGTCGTTGCTCCTCAATGGAAAGCCGGAGGCCGGAGACGTAATGAATCATGCCGACGCATAACAGCGAGACCAGCAGATATATGATGGCGGCACTTATTCTTACCCTGCGCTCGTTGCCGCTTTTGTTTGTGTCTTTCACGCTTTTCATAAGCTGCAGATATAGATTGATTTTTTAGAATGAGAGGTTTCCGTGTGTCTTCGTTTTTTAGTATATCAGATATTTCTCTCTGATTTTCAGATATTTATCAATGCCATCCTGCCACGATGCGCGTATCTCGTCTTCCGAAACACCATCGTTTATCATCTCACGCAGTCTCTCGGTGCCGGCAAGTTTCTCGAAATAATTATTGAAGAATCTGTCGTCATCTTTCAGTTGCTTCCGTGCGTCGATGAGCCATTGAAGCTGGATGCGCCGTTCGTTTTTCTTAAAGTCATCGGCGTATCCGGTGAGATTTTTCCCGTGACATTCCTTGCCGGAATACAGAGGCGCACTGTGGCCTCCGGTGGTTGTTGGAGTGAATACGAAGCTGTCGGTCATATCGGGGTGGCCATAGACCTGAAACGGAATGTCGGTTCCGCGGCCTACACTGACATCGGTGCCTTCGAAGAAACAGAGAGAAGGGTAAAGATAGACTGACTGCCAGTTCGGCAGGTTCGGCGACGGCTTTACCGGAAGCTTGTATATTGCCTTTCTGACGTATTTCTTCATGGGAATTATCGTGAGCTTACATTGGACACTGTCTTCCAGCCATTTCTCGCCATTGACCATTTGGGCGTATTCTCCTATCGTAAGTCCGTAAACCACAGGCACTTGGTGCATCCCTACGAATGAGGAATGTGCCGGCTCAAGCACAGGACCGTCAACATAGAAGCCGTTGGGATTCGGGCGGTCGAGGATTATGACGGGTATGCCGTTTTCGGCGGCGGCTTCCATCACGTAAGTCATTGTTGAGATGTAGGTGTAGAAGCGCACTCCGACATCCTGAAGGTCAAACAGCATAATGTCAATACCTTGCAGCTGCTCGGCGGTCGGCTTCTTGTTTTTCCCGTACAGCGATACAACGGGAAGTCCGGTCTTGGCATCAGTGCCGGAAGCGACAGACGCGCCTTCATCGGCTGTCCCGCGGAAACCGTGTTCGGGCGAGAAAATCTTTGTGACGCTGACACCGGAGTTTAACAAAGTGTCAACAAGATGCGTACCGGAGAATATACTCGTCTGATTAGCAACGACTCCAACGTTTTTGTCTCTCAGCAACGGGAGGTAAAGCTCAGTCCTTGACGCTCCGACACCGGCATCGGCGGCATCAAGCAAAATTATTTTTTTGCATTTTTGTGCATTGACATTCAATGATATAAACAAAAATGTCATAAAAACGGATAAAAAAAATCTCTGCATACAGGATATTTATTTATTTTTGCAATTATAAGAAAAATATGAACGCGGCGACATTCATATCAAAAAGAATTTTCTCGTTGTCGAAGGAAAATCTCTCTTCGACAGTGATGCGTATTGCCGTTGTGAGCGTGGCTCTCGGAGTCGCTATCATGTTGGTTTCCATAGCAATAGTGGTCGGTTTTAAAAACCAGATCAGAGACAAGGTCGTTGGATTTGTCGCCCCGTTGCATGTTCAGGCATTGAATCAAAACGAGTCGGTAGAAGAGACGCCTTTTTTGTATGACAGCGTGCTGAAAGCCCGTCTCGACAAGCCATTCGTCACCGCGGTGCATCCGACGGCAAATAAGGCCGGTATCATCAAGACCGATGACGAAATTCAGGCGGTGGTTCTGAAAGGTGTCGGCTCTGGTTATGACTGGGATTATGTCGCGGAGCATCTGAAGATGGGGAAAAATCCTCAATACCTTGATAATGAACGTTCTAATGAGATTGTAATATCGAAAATCATTGCTGACAGGATGAATCTTTCGGTCGGTGATGATGTCAGGATCTGGTTCGTTGACAATGATATGAAGGCGAGGGGCAGGAAGTTTAAAGTCGAAGGCATTTATGAAACGGGACTGTCGGAGTGTGATGAGCGTTTTGTCTATTGCGACTTGAATCAAATCAGGAAACTGAACGGCTGGGGTGATGATGAGGTCGGACATCTTGAGATACGTATTGATGAAAAAGTTGATGTCGCCGAGGCGAACCGTTCGGTTTATTTCAGCATTCCGCCTGAGCTTGTGTCATATACCGCAGTGGAAAGCTACCCGCAGATCTTCGACTGGCTCGATCTTCAGGATATGAACGTGGTGATCATAATTGCGCTGATGCTGCTTGTCGCAGGTATAACAATAATCAGTATGTTGTTGATAATCATACTTGAAAAGACATCAACCATCGGGCTCCTGAAATCAATGGGGGCAAGCAACCAATTAGTGAGACGCGTTTTTCTGAAACGTTCATGCCGTATATTATTAATAGGTATGCTGATTGGCAATGTGGTCGGGATAGGTGCATGTCTGATACAGAAGACAACCAACATCGTATCACTGTCGCCGGAATCGTACTATCTGTCGTCAGTCCCGATAGAACTCAACTGGACTTATTTCGCCATGCTCGACATCGGGACGTTCTTGGTCTGGATTGTGATGCTTTTAGTCCCGACGATGGTGATTAACAATATAAGGCCTTCAAAATCAATAAGATTTGAATAATTTTAATTATAAAATAACTGATAAAAATGGAAAATTTCACAATTGAACCTTTAAAAGGATTTGGCGATCTCAGATTTAAGATGTCGCTTGATGAAGTGGTTAAACTCATTGGAAAACCGGACAAACAGGAAAAGATTGAACCTATAGAAGAAGGAGATGACAATAACGTCGTAGTCCTTGATTACTATGACCTTGACATGTCGCTGTACTTCGAGGGCAACTCGGTGCCAAAGCTTTATAACATCTATAGCGTCAATGAAAACACGACCCTTTACGATGCGAAACTGTTTGACCTCAACAAGGATGAAATCATCGAGCTGATGAAGCAGAACGGCTGCGAGAAATACACGGAAGACACAGACGACGGCGACTGCATCACTTTCGATGATGTCAATATTGACATGTATTTCGAAGAGAATGAGTTGGTTGAGGTTTTCTGGGGAGAAGAGTGAGACTGACGGTCTTGAGATGAAAATATTCTGCACCTTGAGTTTCAGGGTGCATTTTTATTTGAAACGCGGATGATACTGAATCATGACCTGACGCAGATACTCATCGGATATGTGAGTGTAAATCTCTGTGGTACAGATGTTTGAATGTCCGAGCATCTGCTGGA
>JAKSMZ010000078.1 GCA_024400355.1 Bacteroidales bacterium | reverse complement strand
GTGTTATCTCGTTGTCATCGTTCCAGCTGTAAACCGCCTTCGCTGTCAGGTTGCCAGGATAGCCCGCTTCGCCGTCTTTAGAAAAATACGTAAACTCCACTTTGTCAGCGACTTGTCTGCCTTCCCAGTATTGGTTTGCGAAGCCGTCAGGTCCGCCGTGAAGATGATGCTTGCCGTCGCTGGTGTTTAGCACGAGCTGATATTGTTTCCCGTCAATGCTGAACTGTCCGTGGTTGATCCTGTTTGCAAAACGTCCAGGGACCTTGCCTGCGCACGGGCCGTCACCGACGTAGTCTTCAAGATTTTTGTAGCCGAGCACGACATCACGCATCTTTCCGTTTCTGTCAGGAACGATGACTGACACGATACCCGCGCCGATGTTGCAAAACGTGACTGAAGCTCCAAGCTTGTTCGTAAGCTTGAATGTCTGTACTGTTTTAACTTCTTTCATGACATCGGCTATTGATACTATTCTTGAGTCATCGCTGTTTTCTGTCTTGATTTTCTTTATTTCCATGATTACCAGAGTTTGTTCGGATAAATGCCTTTGTCAATCAGATTGACAATCTTCTTCATGACATCCGGCTTGTCTTCTTTGTAAGTCACGCCGAACCAGACAGCATCGCTCGACAGCACTTTTAGTTTGGCGTTCTTGCTGTTGATCTGGTTGTTGACTTCCAACGGGATGTAATATTCAGCCTTGATGTTTGTCTGTGCCGGGCCTTGTAGGAATGTCTTGAAGCCGTCGGCGAGGTGTCCGAGGAAATCTGGCGTGAAGCCGAAGAAGTTCATCGAGACGAGTGTGTCGAGGTCGAGAGCGTGTTCGCCGGTCTCGTCGGTGTATGCTGCGCCATCGGCTGTCTTCGCGATTGACGTGCGTTCGACGATGGTCTGGAGGTAATGGCATCTGTTCTGTGTGCAGACACCGCGCGACACAATGCCGAAGTCCGACAATGTGTTTCTCAGCTTGTATGCCACCATCGAATATGCGCCTTTCTTACCTTCGCATTCCGTAAGGTATTGAGCCATAACCTCGTATGCCTCTTTGCCATAGAAGTCGTCGGCGTTGATGACGGCAAACGGCTCTTTGATGACGTCGGCTGCCATAAGCACTGCGTGGCCTGTGCCCCAGGGTTTCACGCGGCCTTCAGGAATCGAAAAACCTTCCGGCAGCTTGTCTAACGACTGATATACATATTCCACCGGCATCCCGAAACGCTCTGTGTTGTTGATCTTCTCAAACGCTTCCGCGAAGTCCTTGCGGATGACGAAAACGACCTTGCCGAAGCCGGCGCGTTTTGCGTCAAAAATCGAATAATCGAGGATGGCCTCGTTGTTAGGGCCTACACCGTCCATCTGCTTCAAGGCTCCGTAACGTGAGCCAATTCCAGCTGCTAAAACTAATAATGTTGGTTTCATTTCTATGTAATTTTAATAATTATTTGTCAAATTAAATTTCATATTCATTTTTATCCACGGAATAAATTCCGTTGCTACGGATGTGGAACCGCTATGCGGTTCTCTATTCGAGCCTCCGTGCGCCATCGGAGATCACCACGTCATAGACCTTCGGATTATGCCCGAATCTGGCGTTGAACTTCTCTTTCGCCGTGACGATGAACTTGTCGTAAAGGCCTTCTTTCACGAGGTTGATGGTGCAGCCGCCGAAGCCGCCACCCATGACGCGCGAGCCTGTGACACCGCATTCTTTCGCTATATCGTTGAGATAATCAAGCTCTTCACAACTGACCTCGTATTCCTTGCTCATGCCGTGATGTGTGCCGTACATACGGTCGCCGACGGTCTCGTAATCGCCTTTCTCAAGGGCGGCGCATACATCGAGGACGCGCTGTCTCTCGCCGATGACGTATTTCGCACGCATGTAGTCTTCGCTTGAAATCTCATCCTTCACTTCGTTGAGCATCGCCATCGTTGCATCGCTTAAATAATTGATTTCCTGATGTTTGGCCTTTATATGTGTGCAAGCGTTTTCACACGACTCGCGGCGTTTGTTGTAAGCTGAAGATGCGAGTTCGTGTTTCACGACGGTGTCAAGAAGCACCACTTTGTAGCCTTTCGGGTTGAACGGGAAATATTCAAATTCCATCGTGGCGCAGTTGAGACGCATGAGGTGGCCTTCCTTTCCGAAGATGGAGGCGAACTGGTCCATGATGCCGCATTTCACGCCGCAGTAGTTGTGTTCGGTCGATTGCCCGATGCGTGCGAGTTC
Organism: Bacteroidales bacterium; assembly: GCA_024400355.1. GTDB lineage: Bacteria > Bacteroidota > Bacteroidia > Bacteroidales > F082 > Limimorpha. Next base: position 3,438 of record JAKSMZ010000078.1, on the reverse strand, counting down.
GAACTTGTCGATACCTAAGTTATATATGTCGTTCAAGGCATTGGCGAATGTGCTTTCCAATGCCGCCGATGACGACATGCCTGCTCCGAGCGGGACATCGCCGGCGAAGACCGTGTCGAAGCCTTTTGGCTCGAAGCCGCGTTTCTGCATCTCGCGGACGACACCGAAAATATAACGCGCCCACGGCTCTTTCGGGGCGTCGGTCTCCGTCATGCCGAACTCCGACATCGCGGCGTAATCCATTGAATACGCGCGGATTCTGCCGGTGCCGTTGGGGTTAATGGCGGCGTAGATGCCTTTGTCGATGGCACCAGGGAACACGAAACCGCCGTTATAGTCGGTGTGCTCGCCGATGAGGTTGATGCGTCCTGGTGACGTGTATATGCGTAACTCATTGCCAAACAATGAGTTGAATTTGATTTTAATGTCTTTTGTGTTCATTTGCAGAGTTATTTTTTAATTATTGATATTGTAATCTGTGAATTTGTCCGCCGCAAAAATATAAATGCTAAACGTCCAAATTTAAAACGCCAAAATTAGAGGATTTTTTTCATTTTCACAAATTTTTTATTCGAAAATTATACTTACTTTTGTTAAAAATTTAATCTTCTGATATGAGAAATAAATCTGTTGATTATCTTGTAGTTACGCTTGTTTTGTCGGTAATTTTGATGATGCAATCCTGTGAACGTCCTTCGAAAACGATTTTCTTGAATGATTACATCACTTCCGACATGCAAGATGATGTGATGCCTGCGATCCGTAATGCTGTTGAGGATTGCAACAGATTGAAAGCCAATAAATTGGTTCTTCCTTCCGGACATTTGCAGATTAAGCCTGATTTCGCTTTTGAGCGCTATTGTTTCGTGACAAATAATGATGAAGGTTTGAAACGTATCGCTTTCGACCTTTCCGGAATGGAAAACATTGAAATTCAAGGCGATGACACACATCTGGATTTCGTAGGATATGTCGTGCCTTTCCTGCTGAATTATTCAAATAATGTTGTAATCAGCGGAGTCTCAATTGATTACACGACACCATTCCATTCTGAAGCTGAAATTATCAATGTGCAGAATGACTGCGTTGACCTCAAATTTGACAAAGATGAATTTCCATACGAGATAAGAAACGGACTGTTGAGTTTTGCGAACAAGCCGACAGGAAGCGGATTCTACAATTCCATGCTCGAATTTGACAAACAAAAGCGCGAGCCTGCGCATGATGCCGTTGACTATTGGGCTGACGGTGCCGTGAAAGCAGAGAATTTGGGAAATGATTGTGTAAGAATATTTTACGATGGAATGAAGGCAACTGTCGGCAACACGCTTGTCTTCGGCTGCGGCCATCGTCTCGTGCCGGCTTTTATAATCTCTGATTGCCGTAATGTGCTGATAAAGAACACAAATGTCTTTCATTCCGGCGGAATGGCTTTTGTGGCCCAACGCTCAATGGACATTGAGTTGAATAAATGTAAGGTCACGCCGGCACCTGGCAAAAACCGTGTTCTCAGTGCGACTGCCGACGCGACTCATTTCGCGAATTGCGGCGGTTTTGTGAAATTGACCGACTGTCTGTTTGAAAATCAATTCGATGATGCAACGAATATTCATGGCATCTATTGCAAAATAACGGATGTCATTTATCCTAACAAATTGATCGTCAAACTTATGCATGAAGCACAATATGGATTTTACTTCTTTAAAAAAGGCATGAATATTGAAATAGTTGACAACCAAAGTCTTGCCCATATTGAAGATGCTGTTGTCGATGATGTGAGTATAATTAATAAGGTGTATCAGGAAATTGTCCTGAAAGAGCCGTTGAGTGCATTCGTGGAAAAAGGATTCGTCGTCGCGCAAACATCTTATTATCCGGAAGTTACGATAAAAGGCTGCACTATTCGCTCAAACCGCGCACGTGGACTTTTGCTCGGCTCGCGTGCAAAAATGGTAATCGACTCGAACTATTTCCATGTGCCTGGTTCGCCGATATATTTTGAGGGCGACGGCTCGTATTGGTTTGAACAGAGCGGTGTGCGCGACGTGGAAATCACACGGAACGTCTTCGATAACTGTGGCTTCGGCTCGCCAAGCTGGGGGAAGGCCGCGATTTCCGTCGGTTCGGGTATTTGGAAAGACAGGGAAAATTGTCGTTATCACAAAAATATTTATGTTTATAACAATGTCTTTCGTCATTTTGACCCGCGAATTGTAAACATTTATTGTGTTGACGGTTTTGACTTTTACGACAACACCTTGGTTGAAACCGCTGATTATCAATATAATCAGATGAAAAAAGAGGCTTTTATTACGACAAACTGCGACAACATCAACATAAAATGAAAAAATATTTGACTATTTTCATATCGGCAATTTTACTGCATTCATGTGCAAAAGCACCGGAACCGACAGGGCCAATTCCAAGTCCCGAGCAAATCGCGTGGCATCAGATGGAGACGTACGCTTTTGTGCATTTTGGCCTCAACACTTTCAATGACTTGGAGTGGGGTGGAGGCGACACTCCGGCTTCGACTTTCAACCCGACTGATTTGGACTGCGAACAATGGGCGGCGACGCTCAAAGCCTGTGGGATGAAAGGGGTGATACTTACTGCGAAACATCATGACGGCTTCTGCTTATGGCCCACAAAATCAACTGATTACAATATCAGCAAGTCGCCGTATAAAAACGGAAAAGGTGACATGGTGCGTGAACTTTCTGATGCCTGCCGCAAATACGGACTGAAATTCGGGATATATCTCTCGCCGTGGGACAGGAACAGCGCGGAATATGGTTTTCCGGGCTATGTCGAAATTTATCATCAGCAAATCAATGAGTTGACTTCAAATTACGGTCCGCTGTTTGAGTTCTGGTTCGATGGTGCCAACGGCGGGACGGGCTATTACGGCGGCGCAAACGAACGTCGTTCCATAAACGCCCGCGAATACTATGATTATCAACGTGCTAAAGACACGATTCGCAAACGTCATCCCGATGCAATGATTTTCGGAGGTCCTTATCAGACAATACGTTGGGTCGGCAACGAGCAGGGCTGGGCCGGTGCGACAAACTGGTCGATGCTTTCCGACAGCGAAAACTACAACCAGCTGACTTACGGTTGCGAAAATGGCGTTTCATGGGTTCCTGCTGAAGTGGATGTTTCAATACGTCCGGGCTGGTTCTATCATCAGCGCGAAGATCATCAGGTCAAGACTTTGGCGAAACTCGTTGATATTTATTACAATAGCGTTGGACATAACGCTAATTTGCTGCTTAATTTTCCGGTCGGCTTGAGCGGAAAGATCTATCCGCAGGATTCGTTGCGTGCAATGGAATTTTATCAGACAATTTCCAATGAGTTGAAAGACAATCTGTTGCTCAACGCGAAAGTATATGCCGACGATGAACGTGGACGTAAATTTTCTGCTTCAAAAGT